>NZ_LZIK01000071.1:0-210200 GCF_001667105.1 Mycobacterium sp. 852002-51152_SCH6134967
ACCAAAAACTGGCATCAAAAAAACACCACACCCACAAACGGGAAAACAGGGCATGGCAAAAAACAACAACAAACAAAAACCACCAAACACACTATTGAGTTCTCAAACAACACACCCGCACGGCCGCGCCACTAGTCCGCGGCTTTGAAGCCGCGTACTCGTAGTGCGGACGCTCAGGAACCCACCGAAGTGGGATTTCCCTCTGGGAGTCGCCGCGCTCTTCGGGCTTGGCCCGTGTCGCAGCGACGAGTCCATAAGTTACGTGAGGGAAAAGTAGGAGTCAAATGGCCTGATAGAACGGGTTTTTCAGATCGATACCCGTCGCGCGCACCGGAGTGCGTTGGCTCCTACCGAGGTGTTCAACGCTTCCCCCCGCGTTATTGTTCCCGCCTCGCTCGAGCCCTCAAGCCACCCGTTCGATGCCGGCGATGTTGCGCTTACCGCGACGCAGCACCAGCCATCGCTCATGCAGGAAGTCAGCGGGCTGTGGAACCCATTCCTCGCTGTCGACCCGGGCATTGTTGACGTAGACGCCGCCTTCGGCGACGGTGCGCCTGGCCGCACCCCTGCTCGGCGAGAGCCCACTGGCCACGAGCAGGTCGATGATCGTGTCGGGCCCGCCGGGGTCCAGCTGGGCTACGGCGGCCTCGCGCAGCGCGGCACCCAGTGTCGGCTCGTCCAGCTCTGCCAGCTCGGCCCGGCCGAAAAGAGCCTGGCTGGCGTGCTCGACGGACTGCGTCGCGGCTTCGCCGTGCACCAATGTGGTGAGCTCGCGCGCCAGGCGTCGCTGCGCGGCACGTTCGTGGGCCCGTTCCGCCGTCGCCTGTTCCAGCTCGGTCAACTCCTCGGGCGACAGGAAGGTGAACCAACGCAAATAGCGGACGACGTCCGCGTCGGCGGTGTTGATGAAGTACTGGTACCAGGCGTACGGGCTCGTCATCTCGGGGTCCAGCCACAGGCTGCCGCCTCCGGTCGACTTACCGAACTTCTTGCCTTCGGAGTCGGTCACCAACGGGGTGGTCAGGGCGTGCACCGTGGCTGCGTCCTTCTGGCGGACCAGCCGGACGCCGGCGATGATGTTGCCCCACTGATCGGAACCGCCGATCTGCAGAGAACAGTCGTAGCGCCGATGCAGCTCCACATAATCGTTGGCCTGCAGCAGCATGTAGCTGAACTCGGTGTAGGAGATGCCCTCGCCCTCGAGGCGGCGCCGGACGGTGTCGCGGTCGAGCATGACGTTGACAGAGAAGTACTTGCCGACGTCGCGCAGGAACTCGATCGCCGACAGCGGGCGGGTCCACGACAGGTTGTTCTCGATGACGGCCCCGGTGTCGGTGTCGTCGAACTCGACGAAGCGCTCGAGCTGCCCGCGGATACGGTCCGCCCATTCCGCGACGGTGTCGGCGGTGTTCAGCGTGCGTTCCCCGGCATCGCGGGGGTCACCGATCATGCCGGTCGCACCGCCTGCCAGAACGATGGGCCGATGGCCCGACTGCTGGAAGCGGCGCAGTGTCAGCAGCGGGATGAGATGGCCCGCATGCAGGCTCGGAGCGGTCGGGTCAAAGCCCGAGTAGACGGTGACCGGTCCGGCCCCAAGTGCTTCGGCCAGCGCGTCACGGTCGGTGGATTGCGCGATCAGCCCGCGCCACTCCAATTCGTCGAGGATCGACGTACCCATGCGTGCGATCTTTCCGTACTAGTCGCTTTCTCCGGGAGCCGGTGCCCGCGGGCTCCGCCGATACGCCGACACCTCGGGTCGGCCTTCCAGCCAGAATCGCCAGGGACGGTCGGCGGCCTTGCTCACGCCGACGCGCGGCCCCTCGGCGGCCACATGCCGCTCACCCAGCGTCAACTGGATCGGGCTGTCGGGGCCGAAGATGTCGATCCCGTTGTCTTCCATCGTGATTCCCAGTGCCGAGCACAGGTTGCCCGGCCCTCGAGCCAGCGCAGCGGGGCGGACCGACTCTCCGCGGCGGGCGTATGCGGCGCTCAAACCCGCCTCGATGGCGGCGGCCCTGAGCAGCACGGCACCTGCCACACCGTCCGTCGCGCACACGACGTTGGCGCAGACGTGGATGCCGTGGCTGCGATAGGTGTACAGCCGCCCCGGCGGGCCGAACATCACGCGATTGCGCGTTCCGGGTCCGCGGTACGAATGGGCGGCGGCGTCGGGCCACGGTCCGTCCGGTGGCCCGCCGTAGGCCTCGACCTCGACGATCATTGCGCTGACCCCGCGGCAGGTGAGGTCGGCGCCGAGCAGTCGGTGGGCAGCGGTCAGCGGGTCGACCGACAACAGTTCAGTGGTCACCGTCGACCGGGCCTTTTCGATTCATCGATGGCGATCCTACGGAGGCTCTTGACACGACGGCGCAGCGCGAGGATATTTCATCACATGATGACTTCATCGGCTGATGAATTACTCGAGCAGCGTGTTTCTCCGGCCGTTGAGATCAGGAACCTGCGGGTCATCCGCGGTAATCGCCTGGCAGTCGATGACGTCACGGTGTCCGTCGCCCCCGGCACGATCACGGGCCTGCTCGGACCATCCGGCTGCGGCAAGACGACGCTGATGCGAAGCGTTGTCGGCACCCAGATCATCAGTTCCGGCACGGTGACGGTGCTAGGGAAACCGGTCGGCTCGGCCGGCCTACGCCACCGCGTCGGCTATGTCACCCAGAACCCCACGATCTACGACGACCTACGGGTCATCGACAACGTCCGCTACTTCGCATCGCTGTACGGCACCGGCGCCGACTCCGCCGACGACGCCGTAACCGCCGTAGGGCTCAACGACCACAGAACAGCGTTGGGGGCCAACCTTTCCGGAGGCCAACGTACGCGGGTCTCGCTGGCGTGTGCGTTGGTCTCGCATCCCGATCTGCTGGTGCTCGACGAACCCACCGTGGGACTCGATCCCGTTCTGCGCGTGGAGCTGTGGGCCCATTTTCAGCAGCTGTCCCGCCAAGGGACCACTCTCCTGGTCTCCAGCCATGTGATGGACGAGGCCGACCACTGCGGCGACCTGCTGCTCATGCGTGAAGGCCGGGTGCTCGCCCACACCACGCCCTCGAAACTACGAGAGGACACGAGATGTCAGTCACTGGAGGAGGCGTTTCTCTCCGTCATCAAGCGCAGCACCGCAGCCAGCGCAGCCGGAGCCGACTGAGCCCGCAGGCGTACCTGGCCACCACCGGCCGCATCCTGCGCCAACTCGCCACCGATCACCGCAGTGTCGCGATGATCTTGATCGTGCCGAGCGCGGTCATCGCCCTGATGTACTTCATGTTTCAGAATTCCCCGCACCCGCCCGGTGCACCGAGTCCGTTCAACACCGCCTGCCTGATCATGCTCGGTCTGTTCCCCCTGGTGGTGATGTTTCTGATCACATCGATAACGATGCAGCGGGAACGGGTTTCGGGCACGTTGGAGCGGATCCTGACCACTCCCCTGCGCAGGCTCGACCTGCTCGCGGCGTACGGCACCGCGTTCTCGCTTGCCGCCGCAGCTCAGGCGACGATCGCGTGCGTCGTGTCCTACGCGTTCTTCGGCCTGCACACCGAAGGCAGCCCGGTGTGGGTCTTCACGATCGCGATCATCAACGCCGTCCTCGGAGTCGGGTTGGGATTGTTGTGTAGCGCGTTCGCGCGCACCGAATTTCAGGCCGTGCAGTTCATGCCCGTGGTGATCGTCCCCCAACTTCTGCTGAGCGGGATCATCGTGCCGCGCGCCGTGCTGCCGGAGTGGCTGCAGTGGATCAGCAACGTGATGCCGGCAAGTTACGCTCTGGAGGCGCTGCAACAGGTCGGGGCATACGCAGAGCCGACCTTCACCGTGGTGCGCGACGTCGCGGTCGTCATCGGCTTCGCGGTCGTCTCCCTCTGCCTGGCCGCGGCCACGCTACGACGAAGGACACCGTGACTACGTTGACCACCAACGCCGAACGTAAACGGCCGGGACGCCCACCCGGGCCGTCCGATACCCGTGAACGGATCCTGAACAGTGCGCGGGAGTTGTTCGCGCGCAATGGTATCGACAAGACCTCGATCCGCGCGATCGCCGCGGCGGCGGGCGTCGACCCCGCGCTGGTACATCACTACTTCGGAACCAAGACCCAGCTGTTCGCCGCGGCGATTCACATTCCGATCGATCCCATGCAGGTCATCGGCCCGCTGCAGCAAGTCCCCGTCGAGGAGATCGGCCGCACGCTGCCGTCCCTTCTGCTGCCGCTGTGGGATTCGGAACTGGGTAAGGGTTTCATCGCGACGTTGCGGTCGATCATCGCCGGCAACGACACCTCGTTGGTGCGGTCCTTCCTGCAGGAGGTGATCGCCAGAGAAGTCGGTTCGCGCGTCGACGATCCCCCGGGCAGCGGACCGGTCCGCGTGCAGTTCGTCGCCTCGCAACTGGTGGGCGTGGTGATGGCCCGCTACATCCTCGAACTCGAGCCGTTCAAATCGCTGCCGGTGGACCAGATCGTCGACACCATTGCCCCGAATCTGCAGCGCTACCTCACCGGAGAGCTACCCGGGTTCACCTGATGCGCGATCCAGCATCCGCTGATGCTCGGCGTCATCGGTGATGTCGACGGCCTCGTCGATCAGCAGCACCGGGATGCCGTCGTCGATGCGATACGCCCGGCGCAGCCGCGGGTTGTAGAGGAATTCGTCGCCGATGAGCAGCAAGGAGCCCCGGTCCTGCGGGCATACCAGGATGTCGAGCAGTTTCTCGTCGAGGGCCACGGCGATCAGCCGGCCGGGACGGGGACGGCGGGCGTGACGGGAATCCCGGCGATCGACCCGCCGCCGGCAGCGGCCTGCTGCGCCGCGCGCGCCTGCATCTTGCGCTGGTGGGTGATCGTTTCCTTGAGCGCTTCGACCAGCGGCGTCTGATTCGGCCGGTCCTCGAGGGCCTCCTTGAGCGCGATGGCGTTCGCGTTGGACGGTCGGAAGCCCAGCTTGCGCAGCTTCACGGCGTCGTCGATCAGCACAGAGACCTGGCCGCCGCCGTCGCCCTGCCGGTACTCCTCGTGGATCATCTGCAGTACCTGGTCAGCGTTGACCTTCGGCGCGGTCTCCTCGGCCCTGTTGCAGTCGTCGCCGGTGCACGGTCTCTTCGGGCTGTCGGCTTGCGGCTCGGGCGCCTCGGTCTGAACGGTCGGCTCGGCGGGCTGCGCCACAGCCGTCGGACCCGCGACACCGATGAGTACACCGACTGTCAATACGCCTCCGGCCATACCGCCGATGACGAGGCGGCGCCAGATGTCGCGTGAGCTACCGGTTCGCGATGTCATCAATCCTCCAGCTCGGTGGCGCGGTCGCCAGGCTGCCGACTTAGCGGGAGCCTAACAGCGCTCGGCCCCGCCGGCAGGTCGTCATGACCGACCTTCGCTACTGGCCTTCGGCGATCTCGGAGCGGACCGCCACGGTCAGCCGCTTGTACCGATTCGTATCGGGGTCGAGGTACCACGCGTTACGCGACGGCTTCGGAACGCCCTCCGCCCGCAGCGGGCTGACCAGCGGCCGGTAGGACGCGCTGAGCGCCATCCCCGGCACCACATGGACGATGTCGGGTGGTTCGCCGACGGCCAGGTTCGCGAGGGCCTCGGTCAGGTCGGCAGACGGAATGCTGCCGCCGGGCTGCAACTCCAACGCCGTGATGGCCAGCTGGCGCCCGTTGGCTTGCACCCCGTAGGTGACCGCGAGGTCGACCGCGCCGAGGCAGCCGACCGCATCGTTGACGGTCGATGAGTAGACGCAGCCACGGTCGGTCTGGATGACCAGTCCGCGGCTGTCGACAAGCCAGTAGTCGCCGTCGTCGTCGCGACGGAACAGGTACTCGGTGGACACCCAGGTGTCGGCCGGGGCGAAAACGCCCCGCTTGATCGGGGCGGTCGGGTCGACCGGCCCGCGTGGCCGGGCGAGCAGCACACCGACTTCGTTGGTCTCGGCGCGGCGGACGAAGCCCTGGTCGTCCTCCAGAATCAGGTCCTCGGCGGGGTCGTAGGCCGCCAGCGCGAGTTCGCGTGCACCCGGCAGCGGGCGGCCCTTGCTGCCGATCTTCGCGCCGGACACGTTGGCCAGCACGGCTTGTCCGTCGGTGGTCGCGAAGAATTCGACGACGTGGGCGGGTTGGAAGATTTCGACCACACGCTTCCACAGTCCGGTCGGCATACCCGAACCGATGAACAGCCGAACCGGGTGGCTGCCGTGCAGCGCGAACGACGGGTCGTCGATGACGTCGCGCAGCATCGCCCACGTGTAGCTGACGACCGTGACGCCGTACTGGCGAAGCTCGTTGAGGAACCGGTCCGGCCGCAGGCTGCGCGACAGCGCGATCCGCGAGCCGCCGACGGTGGCGCCGCCGATCGCCACCAACAGGGCGGACTGGTGGTGTAGCGGCGTCAGGCAGTAGACCGTGTCGCTGCGGCTGAGATTGGCCGCCGACGCGGTGCCGAACGCCGAGATCGCCCACCGAGCGTTGGTGATCTGACGAGCGACCAGGTCGCCGCTGATCGAGCTGAAACCGATGAAGGCCAGGTCGCGGGCCAGACCGGGGTTCGGCCGGTACCACCCGGGCAGGTCGACCGCTTCCGGATCGATCTTCTCCATGTCGATGACGTCGCTGTCCTCGGGAACGTCGAGGTCGCGGGCCTCACCGCCGCCGAGCACCAGCACACGCATATCGAGTCGCCGGGCGGCTTCGAGGTTGCTGGGGTCGGTGATGATGTCGGACACCGAGCCGAGCCGCGCAGCGGTGGGTAGATCGACGTCCGGCGGCATGAGCACCGCCACCGCGCCCAGTCGCGAGAGCGCGGCGATCGCCACCAGCGCGCTGGGCCTGGTCTCCATCAGGACGCCGACGCGCGTGCCTTGGCGTACCCCGACCTCGATGAGGCCTCGGACGACGTTGTTGATGCGCCGGTCCACTGCTTCATAGGTGTGGACTCGGCCGTCGAACAGCAGGCAGTCACCGCGCGGGAAGTCGCGGGCCTGTTCGGACATGATGCGGCCGAACGAGATTCGGGTGTGCTCGTTGATCTGGCCGAGCCGGGCCAGGCGCGGCAGCGTGCGCGCCGTTTCGACGGCCAGTGCTCTGGCCGACTTGTTGGCGCTCACCACGGCGTCGGCAGCCGAGCGGGCCAGGGTCCACGCCATCTCGGTCGCCGCGGCGGTGCCGTGCGCCAGGCGTGAGCTGATCGAGACGCCGGTCTCGTTGGGTTCGGCTTGCTGCAGGGCCATCGGGTTGACGCCTTCGGGCCGCTCGCCGGTGCCGTCGAGCCACTTGACCCACTGCGCCACCGCCGGCCACGTCTGGCTGGATGCCTTCGATCCGACGACAAGCCCGAAATGGCCTGCGCGAATGAGGAATTCGTAGACATCGGCTTTCGGGGCGGCGCGCTTGATACCGCGCACCGAAGCCGGCTGGCCGATGTCGTCGACTTCGCCGACCACGGCCAGCACCGGGCACTCGATATCCGACAGCGTGACCAGGTCACCGTGAATCGAGAAGCCGCCGCTCATCATCCGGTTGTGCGCGATGAACTGTTTCAGCAGCTCGGCGATGGCGGGGCCCGACCACGCGATCCAGCCATCGGAGGCCAGGAACCGGCGTTGCTGCTCGCGGGGCAACAGGGCCTCGCGATCGTGTAGCTGACGCAGGAAGTCGAGGCGCGACTGGGCGGTCTTGATCGGGTCGAGCATCTGGAAGCCGGTGCGGGCCAGCCAGCCCGGGATGTCGATCCGGCTGAACACGTGGTCGGCCATGAAATCGGCGGCCGCGGGCGCGACGCTGGCGGGCAGGTTCATCGGCAGCGCGGCCAAGGTGTCGACCGGCGAGCCGAATGCGATGATGCTCGCCAGATCCTTCGACCTGCGGTAGGCCGCGACCTGGTAGGCGAACATTCCGCCCTGCGAGTAGCCGGCCAGATGCACGTCGCGACCGGTGACCTCTTTGACGGTGTCGATGGCCTCGCTGAGCGCGACGACGTGGTCGGCCAGCGTGCGTTCCATACCGCCTTCGACCTTGTCGGGTGAGCCGAAGTCGATGACCCACGGGTCGATGCCCGCGTTGTGCAGGATGCCGACGGCGCCGTCGTCGCGGGTGACGTCCCACATATCGGCGGACATCATCATCGGGTGCACCATCAGCACGGGCGGGCCGGGTTGCTTGGATCCCGGCCTCGTGTCAGGCGGGAAATAGCGCCGCAACCGGTACATCGGCACGCTCTGGATGATCTGGAACGGCGAGGGTACGGCGCCGGTCTCCAGGCCGCCGTACCGCAGCACCTCCAGCCCGTTCTGGGCGGTCGCCACCAGCCGTCCGACCGGGTTCGTTATCGCCGACAGATCCACGCCGCACGCTCCCCTTCTGGCCGCCATAGAACCCCCGAATCGGCCGACGTCATCATGGCACAGGGGCCCGGCGGGCAGGGCCGACCTATCATCGGCGGCTGATGACGAACCTGATCAATGTCGAGCGCGCGACCGTCGGCTACGGCACCCGCACGCTTCTCGATGCGGTCAGCCTGGGCATCGACGACGGCGACGCGATCGGCGTGGTCGGGCGCAACGGCGACGGTAAGACCACGCTGCTGCAGATCTTGACGCTCACCCGCGAGCCGGATTCGGGCCGGGTGACCCACACCTCGGGGTTGTCGGTGGGCTATCTGCGGCAGAGTGACGACTTCGCCGCCGACTCCACCGTGCGCGATGTGATCGTCGGTGGCCGTCCCGATCACGTCTGGGCGGCCGAACCCGAGACCCGCGACGTCGTCTCGCACCTATTGGCCGACGTCTCTCTCGACAGTGCGGTCGGCCGGCTCTCCGGCGGCGAGCGGCGCCGGGTGGCGCTGGCAGCGGTGCTGATCGCCGGTCATGACGTCCTCGTGCTCGACGAGCCGACCAACCACCTCGACGTCGAGGTGATCGGCTGGCTGGCCGCACACCTCAATCGGCGCCTGGCCAAGGCACTGGTGGTGGTGAGCCACGACCGCTGGTTCCTCGACGCGGTGTGCACAAGGACGTGGGAGGTGCATGCCAGCAGCGGAAAAGGGAAGGTAGACGGCTACGAAGGCGGTTACGCGGCCTACGTGCTCGCGCGGGCAGAGCGGATGCGGCTGGCGGCCGGTGCCGAGGCGCGCAGGCAGAACCTCATGCGCAAGGAGCTGGCATGGCTGCGGCGCGGACCGCCGGCGCGGACGTCGAAACCGAAGTTCCGCATCCAGGCCGCCAACGAGTTGATCGCCAACGAACCGCCGCCACGGGACTCCCTGGTTCTGCAGCGGTTCGCCACCACCCGGCTGGGCAAGGATGTGTTCGACCTGCACCGGGTGCGGCTCGAGGTGGGCGACACCGTGGTGCTGGACCAAGTCGACTGGTCGATCGGCCCCGGCGCGCGGATCGGGCTGGTCGGCGTCAACGGCACCGGCAAGACGTCGGTGCTGCGACTGCTGGCAGGTGAGCTAGCGCCGACGGCGGGCACGATCAAGCGGGGCGCGACGCTGCGGATCGGTTACCTCAGCCAGGCCCTGGCCGAACTCGACGGCGCCGACCGGGTGCTGGACGCGGTCGAGGACCGACGAAGGATCACCCAACTGGCCGGCGGCGGCGAGATCAGCGCCGACACGTTGCTGCGCGACTTTGGGTTCACGGGCGACAAGCTGACGACGCGGGTGTCGGAGCTCTCAGGTGGTGAACGGCGCAGGTTGCAGTTTCTGCGGCTGTTGCTCGACGAACCGAACGTGCTGCTGCTCGACGAGCCGACCAACGACCTCGATATCGACACGTTGACCGTCATCGAGGATTATCTCGACGGCTGGCCGGGCACGCTGATCGCCGTCACCCACGATCGTTACTTCCTCGAACGGGTCTCCGATGTCACCTACGCCCTGACCGGAGGTGGGCGCTGCGAGCTGTTGCCGGGCGGAATCGAGCAGTATCTGGCGGACCGCGCGGCGGCCGCGTCACCGGCACCTACATCGACGGCGAGTGCAGCGACGGCGGGTTCACAAGGCGAAACAGCGTCCGCGCGGGAGCGACGCACCGGCAAGGAGATGGCGCGCATCGAGGGGCAGCTGGAAAAACTGGAGTCGCGAATCGCCGCGCTGCACGAGTCCATGGCCGAGGCCGCCGCGGACCACGTCCGGTTGGGTGAGCTCAACGCCGAGCTCCAAGAGCTGTTGAACCGCAAGGAATCTCTCGAAGAAGCGTGGCTGGCCGCCGCAGACGGCTGACGCCGTAGCCTGGGAGCATGGCAACCAGATCGATCGGTGTCACCGCGCTCGCCGGGGTCGCTCTGCTCCTTCCGGGGTGCGGCTCGGGCGCCGAACCCCAGTCCACGGTGACCGTCACGGAGTCCGCCTCGCCCTCGAGCAGTCCACAGGCCCCGCCGCCCCAGACCACACCGCCGCCTGCGGCGCCGCAGACGGGAGTCGCCGCCCCCGCCCGGCCGGCCCGCAATCAATGCGTCCGCCTCGAACCCGCCCCGGATGGGCGGTACCAGGTGTACGACGCGGGGTCAGCAGTCGTCACATTCGCTGACGGTCGCCTCACCCTCGAGTCGGTGACGCCGGCCGAGGGTTGGACGCATCGGGTCGACGATCAGGAACCCGAGGAGGTCGAGATCTCGTTCCGCAGAGGGGCTGAGGACCTCGACCTGGAAATCGAGGTCGACGACGGTCGTCTCGAGGTCAGCATCTGCAACGACGACGACTGATTCTGGGCGGCTAAGCGAGTACCCGGCGCAGGAACGCGATCTGATCCGCGATCACGCGCTGCCGGACGTCGTCGCGGTAGAAGTCGAAATGGGCGAGGTCGTAGCTCTTTAGCTCACCTCGGGGCGCGAGTTCAGCCAGTCGTGCCGCGTCGGCCTCTTGAATTTCCTTGTCCTGCTTGCCGATGCACACCAACACGGGCGCACGCACGCGTGGTGCATGGTCGCCGGGCTTGTAGCGCATCATCGCGAAGAGCGCTCGCGGTGCGACCTCGTTGCGCCAGGTCGCGCTCTGCATGCCCTCGATGGTCTGGTGCGCCTCGGAAGTGGCCATGACCGCGAGCTCACCCGGCTCTCCCACCGCTTTGATGTAAGCGGGCGATGCACCCAGAGCGCCGCGCACGGTGTCGGTGGTCATCGCCCACAGCAACCGCAGAGTGGCGGCCCTCGACCGCCCCTCGACCTTCTTCGGAAATCCGTTGAACGGGATCTGGGCGATCACCGCCGCGATCCGTGGGTCGCGTGCCGCGGCCGTGACCACATGGCCACCACCGAGCGAGCTGCCCCACAACACGATGCGGTCGGGGTCGATACCGCTGCGGCCGCGAGCGAACGTGACCGCTGCGGCGATGTCGTCGAGTTGGCCGCCGATGTCCACCAGTTGCCTTGGTTCACCTTGGCTTTCACCGAAGTTGCGGTAGTCGAACGTGAGGGCCGCGTAACCGGCGGCGGCGAAGCCCGTCGCGTTCGCCGTCAACGCCGGGGTGTCCTGCGTGCCGCCGAAGCCGTGGCACAGCACCACACACGGCCGGGGTTCGTCGGGGTCGCCGTCGTAGAGGTGGCCGACCAGAGTCGTCGCACCGGAGCGGAATTCGACGCGTTCGGTCATCTCCTCAACCGTAGCCGCAGCCGGTCAGCGGTTTCGCGCACGGCGCCGAGCTGCCGGGCGACCTGCGTCGGTGCAGTGCCGCCGCGGGCGTCGCGGGAGTCGACCGATCCCTCGACGGTCAGGACCTCACGCACCTGCGGGGTGAGTTCGGGATGGATTGCGGCGAGTTCGGCGTCCTCGAGTTTTTCCAGCCCGATGCCGCGCGCTTCGGCTGCGCGCACCGCGGCACCCGCCGCCTCATGCGCCACCCGGAACGGCACTCCCCTGCGCACAAGCCATTCGGCGACGTCGGTGGCCAGGGTGTAGCCGAGCGGCGCGAGCTCGGTCATCCGGTCGACGTCGAAGCGCAAGGTCGCCACCAGCCCCGCCATGGCCGGCAGCAGGAGTTCGAGCTGCGCGACGGAGTCGAACACCGGTTCCTTGTCCTCCTGCAGGTCCCGGTTGTAGGCCAGCGGTTGAGCTTTGAGCGTCGCCAGCAGCCCGGTGAGGTTGCCGATCAACCGGCCGGACTTGCCGCGGGCGAGTTCGGCGATGTCGGGGTTCTTCTTCTGCGGCATGATGGAGCTACCGGTCGACCAGGCGTCGTGCAGGGTGACGTAGCCGAATTCGGTTGTGCTCCATAAGATGATGTCCTCGGCCAGCCGCGACAGGTCGACGCCGATCATCGAGAACACGAATGCCGCCTCCGCGGCGAAGTCGCGCGACGCGGTGGCATCGATCGAATTGTCGGCGGCGGTGTCGAAGCCGAGATCCTCGGCGATCGCGTCGGGGTTCAAGCCCAGGGACGACCCGGCCAGCGCACCGGACCCGTAGGGCGATACCGCAGCCCGCTTGTCGAAATCGGCCAGGCGGTCGACGTCGCGCAGCAACGGATGCGCATGCGCCAGTAGGTGATGCGCGAGGAGCACGGGTTGTGCGGACTGCAGATGCGTCTTGCCCGGCATGATCGCGGTCGGGTGGGCGGCCGCCTGGGTCGCCAACGCGTCGACGACCTGCAGAGCCCCGTCGGCGACGCGCCTGATCGCGTCGCGCAGCCACATCCGAAACAGCGTGGCAACCTGGTCGTTTCGCGACCGGCCCGCCCGCAACCGGCCGCCAAGTTCCGCGCCGACCCGATCGATCAGGCCGCGCTCGAGGGCGCCGTGCACGTCTTCGTCCGTGACCAGGGGTTCGAAGCTGCCGTCGGCGACGTCGGCGGCCAGGCTGTCGAGGCCCGCGAGTAGCCCGTCGCGCTGATCGTCGGTCAGTAGCCCGGCGCCGTGCAGCACCTGCGCGTGCGCCTTCGACGCCCGGATGTCGTAAGGAGCGAGCACCCAGTCGAAGTGGGTCGACTTCGACAGGGCCGCGAGCGCGTCGGACGGTCCGTCGGCGAACCGTCCGCCCCACAGCGAACCTTCGTTCGTGCTCATCTGAGGACCCTCACTTCTGGCGAGTGACCGCGGTTGTACGCCCGAACCCGGCGTGTCGCCGTACAGACACGGTCGCTCGCGGTAGTGGAGCGGAGGGCATCACGTGTCGAGGTCCCGGCGGGCGGCGATGCTGGACGACAGACCGTGGATCTGCACGAAACCGCGGGCCGCCGACTGGTCGAACGTATCGCCCTCGTCGTAGGTGGCGAGGTTGAAGTCGTAGAGCGACTCGGCGCTGCGACGGCCGTTCACCGCGATGTGTCCGCCGTGCAACACCAGCCGGATCTCTCCGGTCACGTGCTCCTGGGTCTTGGCGACGAAGGACTCGAGCGCGGTCTTCAGCGGCGAGTACCAGAGCCCGTCGTAGACCAGCTCCCCCCACTTCTGGTCGGTGTGGCGCTTGAACCGGCCGAGTTCGCGCTCCAGCGTGACGTGTTCGAGTTCGGTGTGCGCGGTGATCAACACCATCGCGCCCGGCGCCTCGTAGATCTCGCGGCTCTTGATGCCGACCAGCCGGTCCTCGACGACGTCGAGCCTGCCGACACCCTGTTCGCCGGCCCGGCGGTTCAACTCCTCGATCGCCTGCAGCACCGTCACCGGGCGCCCGTCGATCGACACCGGCACGCCACGCTCGAAACCGATGATCACCTCGTCGGGTGTGCTCCAGTTGACCGTCGGATCCTCGGTGTAGTCGTAGACGTCCTTGGTCGGGGCGTTCCACAGATGCTCGAGGAAGCCGGTCTCCACGGCGCGACCCCAGACGTTCTGATCGATCGAGAACGGCGAACGTTTGGTGACGTTGATCGGGATCGCGTTCTCCTCGGCGAACGCGATCGCCTTCTCCCGTGTCCAGGCGTAGTCACGCACCGGCGCCAGCACCTTGAGATCCGGTGCCAGCGAAGCGAACCCGACCTCGAAGCGGACCTGGTCGTTGCCCTTGCCGGTGCAGCCGTGCGCGACGGTGCCGCCGCCGTGTTCGCGCGCCGCGGCCACGAGGTGCTTGACGATCAGCGGTCGGCTCAGCGCCGAGACCAGTGGGTAGCGGTCCATGTACAGCGCGTTCGACTGGATCGCGGGCAGGCAGTACTCGTCGGCGAACTCGTCCTTGGCGTCGACGACGACGGCTTCCACGGCGCCGCAGTCGATGGCGCGCTTGCGCACAACCTCCATGTCCTCACCGCCCTGGCCGAGATCGATTGCGACAGCGACGACCTCGCGCCCGGTCTCCTTGCCGATCCAGCTGATCGCCACCGAGGTGTCCAGGCCACCGGAATAGGCCAGGATGACGCGTTCGGACATCAGCAGGTCTCCTTTTGTCTAATGCTCTCGAGTTTCGTTGCCAGTTCGGCGCCGGTCATCGGCTCACGCGCGACGACCAGGATGGTGTCGTCGCCGGCGACGGTGCCGACGACGAACGGAAGCGCCGCGCGGTCCATCGCGCTGGCAAGGTAGTGCGCCGCCCCGGGCGGGGTGCGCAGGATGGCCAGGTTGCCGCTGGAGTCGGTCGACACGAGCAGTTCGGCCAGCAGCCGCGACATCCTCTCGGTGCCACCGGAAACGCCGCGCACCGGGCTGCCGTCCTCGGGGACGATGTACACGCCGACGCCGCCGTCGGCGCCGCGCAGTTTCACCGCGCCGAGTTCTTCCAGGTCGCGCGACAGCGTGGCCTGCGTGACCTCGATGCCCTCCTCGGCCAGCAGGGCGGCCAGCTCGGTCTGGCTGTGCACCGACCGCGACGACAGGATCGCCACGATGCGGGCCTGCCGCCCGGCACGAGTCACCGCGGAAGTCACTGCCCGGCTCCCGCCCGCTCCAGCAGCCACACCAGCAGCGCCTTCTGCGCGTGCAGGCGGTTCTCGGCTTCATCCCACACCGCGCTCTGCGCCCCGTCGATCACCTCGTCGGTGATCTCTTCACCACGGTGCGCCGGAAGGCAGTGCAGCACAACCGCATCGGCGTCGGCACGGCCCAGCAGGGCTTCGTTGACCTGATACGGCCGGAACGGCCCCACCCGGTCCAGGCCGTCGTTCTCCTGACCCATCGACGTCCACGTGTCGGTGACCAGGACGTCGGCACCGTCGGCTGCTGCGTTCGCATCGGCGGTCACCGTGACCGTCGCACCGGTCTCCGAAGCGCGTTTCTGTGCGGCGCCGACGAAGTCCGGATGCGGTTGGAAGCCGTCCGGTGCCGCGATCGTCACATCCACGCCCGCCGTGACGCCGCCCAGCATGAGCGAGTGCGCCATGTTGTTGGCGCCGTCGCCGAGATAGGTCATCCGCAAGCCCGCCAGCCTGCCCTTGCGCTCGGCGAGCGTCTGCAGATCGGCCAGCACCTGGCACGGGTGAAACTCGTCGGACAGCGCGTTGACGATCGGCACACTCGCACCCGCGGCCATCGCGGTCAACCGGTCTTGTGCGAAGGTGCGCCACACGATCGCCTTGACGTAGCGCGACAGCACCCGGCCGGTGTCCTCCAGCGTCTCGTCTCGACCCAGCTGAGTGCTGCGGCCGTCGACCACGACGGCGTGGCCACCGAGTTGGGCAACGCCCAACTCGAACGAGAACCGGGTCCGCGTGGAGTTCTTGTCGAAGATCACCGCTACGCCGCTCGGACCCTCCAGAGGCCGACGGCTGAACGGCTGAGCTTTCAATTCGGCTGCCAAAGCGAGCACCTCGGCCTGCTC
Source organism: Mycobacterium sp. 852002-51152_SCH6134967 (assembly GCF_001667105.1). Taxonomy (NCBI): domain Bacteria; kingdom Bacillati; phylum Actinomycetota; class Actinomycetes; order Mycobacteriales; family Mycobacteriaceae; genus Mycobacterium; species Mycobacterium sp. 852002-51152_SCH6134967. The sequence goes on from NZ_LZIK01000071.1 coordinate 15,692, forward strand.
GGCGGGGCTCAGATCGTCGTCACGCAGGAAGTGCCGGATGGTTGCGGTCATGAGGTTGCGCCCTTTTCAGAGCCGGTGTCGAGGACGGCGGGAAGCGCGGCGAGGAAGTCGTCGACCTGAGCCTCGCTGATCACCAGCGGCGGGGCCAGCCGGACCACGTCGGGAGCCGCGGCGTTGACGAGGAAGCCGGCGTCGCGGGCCGCGGTCTCGACGGCTTTGGCGGCTTCGGCGGTCAGCGCGACACCGAGCAGCAGGCCGCGGCCGCGGACGTGGTCGATCAACGGATGCCCGGTGGCCTCGATGCCCGTCGACAGCGTTTTGCCGAGCACGTCGGCGCGGCTGATCAGATCGTCGTCGGCCAGCACCCGCAGCACCGCGAGCGCGGCGGCGGTGCAGACAGGGTTGCCGCCGAACGTGCTGCCGTGCAATCCGGGCGTCAGCAGCTCCGCGGTGGCGCCCGTCGCGATGCATGCGCCGATCGGCAACCCGCCGCCGAGGCCCTTGGCCAGGGTTACGACATCCGGAGTGATCCCGTCGTGCTGATGCGCGAAAAACGCTCCGGTGCGGCCCATTCCGGTCTGCACCTCGTCGAGAACCAGCAGCGCGTTGTGCTGCGCGGTGATCTCGCGGGCGGCGACGAGGTAGCCGGCGGGCGGAACCACGACCCCGCCTTCGCCCATGATCGGCTCGAGAAACACCGCGGCGGTTTCGTCGTCGACGGCGGCTCGCAGCGCATCGATGTCGCCGTAGGGCACATGGGTCACCTCACCCGGAAGCGGCGCGAACGGCGCCTGCTTGGACGGCTGACCGGTGAGCGCAAGAGAGCCCATGGTGCGACCGTGGAAGGCGCCTTGCGCCGCAACCAGTTTCGTGCGCCCGGTGAGTCGTGTGATCTTGAAAGCGACTTCGTTGGCTTCGGTGCCGGAGTTGCAGAAGAACACCCTGGCGGGCGCGCCCGGGCCCGCTCCGAGCAGCCCGACCAGCGCTTCGGCCAGCGCGACACCGGGTTCGGTCGCATACAGGTTCGACGTGTGGCCCAGCGTGTTGAGCTGAGCGGTGACGGCTTCGATGACCGCGGGGTGTCGGTGGCCCAGGATGTTGACCGCGATGCCGCCGAGCAAATCGACATAGGTCTTGCCGTCGACGTCGGTCACCACCGCGCCGTCACCGCTGGACAACGCCAGCGGCGGGGTGCCGTAGTTATTCATCATCACGGTCTGCCACCGCTCCAGCAGGGTCATGACCGAACCACTTTCGTCCCCGTCCCCTCGTCGGTGAGCAGTTCGACCAGCACGCAATGCTCGACGCGACCGTCGATGACATGTGCGCTCGGCACACCGCCGGCGACCGCGCGCAGGCACGCCTCGATCTTGGGCACCATTCCGGCCTCCAGTGTCGGCAGCATTTGCGTCAGTGCAGCGGAGTCGATTTCACTGACCAGCGAGCCGCGGTCGGGCCAATTCGTATACAGGCCCTCCACATCGGTGAGCATCAGCAGCTTCTCGGCGCCCAACGCCTCGGCCAGCGCGGCGGCCGCCGTGTCGGCGTTGATGTTGTGCACCACCCCGCCGATATCGGGAGCGATGGTCGACACCACCGGAATCCGGCCCGCGGCAATGAGGTCCAGCAACGATTCGGCGTTGACCCTCTCGACGTCGCCGACCAGGCCGATGTCAGTGGCCACACCGTCGACGGTCACGCTGCGCCGCACCGCGGTGAACAACTGGGCATCCTCGCCGGTGACCCCGACCGCGTACGGGCCGTGGGCGTTGATCAGCCCGACCAGTTCCCGGCCGACCTGACCGAAAAGCACCATGCGCGCCACGTCCAGCACCTCGGGTGTGGTGACCCGGAATCCGCCCTTGAAATCGCCTTCAATGCCGAGGCGTTTGAGCATCGCGCTGATCTGCGGGCCGCCGCCGTGTACCACGACGGGATGGACCCCGCAGTTACGCAGGAAGACCATGTCGGCGGCGAACGCGGCCTTGAGCACGTCGTCGGTCATCGCGTTGCCGCCGTACTTGATCACGACGGTCTTGCCGTGCAGCTGTTTGAGCCACTCCAGTGCTTCGGCCAAAACCTTTGCCTTGACCGGGGTTTCAACGCTCATGAGCTGTACGCCGAGTTCTCTTCGACGTAACCGTGCGATAGGTCGGTGGTGCGGACGGAGGCCTGCGCCGACCCGTCGCCGAGGTCGATGGTGACGGTGATGTCGGCACCGGAGAGATCCACGTCGCGTGAACCCGGTTGCGGCGCCCCGTCCCGCCAGACCGCAAACCCGTTGAAGGACACGGTGACCCGCTCCGGATCCACCTTGAACGGCGCCATGCCGATGGCTGCCAGCACCCGACCCCAGTTCGGGTCCGAGCCGAACAGCGCGGTCTTGACGAGGCTGTCCCGCGCGACGATGCGGGCGCCGAGCAGTGCGTCGTCCTCGGAAGCCGCACCGGCCACCGTGATGACGATCCGTTTCGTCACACCCTCGGCGTCGGCCTGCAGCTGATGGCACAGGTCGTCGCACACCCTCAGGATCGCCTCGTCGAGTTCGCTCTGGCTGGGCTTGACCGCGCTGGCGCCGGACGACAGAAGCAATACCGAGTCGTTCGTCGAACAGCTGCCGTCGACGTCGAGACGGTCGAAGGTCAGCGAGGTGGCCTTGCGCAGCGCCTCGTCGAGTGCGGCGGAATCGGCGACCGCGTCGGTGGTGAGCACGCACAGCATCGTCGCCAGCGAAGGGGCGATCATGCCTGCGCCCTTGGCCATGCCGCCGACGGTCCAGTTGTCGGCGTGGTGCAGCGCGACCTGCTTGGGCACGGTGTCGGTGGTCATGATGGCCCGCGCGGCCTCTTCGCCGCCGTGCAGTCCACCCGACAGTTCGTGCACGATCTCGGTGACGCCGGGGAGCACTTTGTCCATCGGCAGCCGGTCGCCGATCAGCCCGGTCGAACAGACCGCGACCTCGATCGCGCCGGTTTCGGTGCCCCAGTCGCTCAACGCCGCCGCGACCGCCTCGGCGGTGGCGTGGGTGTCCTGGAAGCCCTGCGGCCCGGTGCAGGCGTTGGCGCCGCCGGAGTTCAGGATCACCGCGCGCAGGCGGCGGCCGGTGGTGAGCACTTGGCGGCTCCACAGCACCGGCGCGGCCTTGACCTGATTGCGGGTGAACACCCCCGCAGCGGCGTAGTCGGGACCCTCGTTGAACACCAACGCCAGGTCCGGCGCGCCGGATGCTTTGATGCCTGCGGCGATTCCGGTCGCGCGGAAGCCTTCGGGTGCCGTGACGCCCTGGGTGCGAAGCAGCCGGGTTCCGGAAGTCATGGTGCCATGCCCACGATCGAAAGCCCCTCGGTCTCGGGCCAACCCAGCGCCAGGTTCATCGACTGCACCGCGGCGCCGCCGGTGCCCTTGACGAGGTTGTCGATCGCGGCGACGGCGATCAACGTCTTCGCATCCTCGTCCAGGGCGACGGCCAGCTGGGCGGCGTTGCTGCCCAGCACCGAACCCGTCTTCGGCAGTTGCCCTTCGGGAAGCACATGGACGAACGGCTCGGCGTCGTAGGCCTTTTCGTAGGCGGCGCGGATCTCCGGAAGCGAGGCGTCGGTGCGTGCGGTGCAGGTGGCCAGGATGCCGCGAGAGGTCGGTATGAGCACCGGCGTGAACGACACGGTCACGTCCTTGTGGCCGACCGCGCGCAGCCCCTGGGCGATCTCCGGTGTGTGCCGGTGCTTACCGCCGATGTTGTACGCGCGTGCCGAGCCGATCACCTCGGCGCCCAGCAGATCGGGTTTGGCGGCCCGGCCCGCCCCCGACGCGCCGCTGACCGACACCACGGTCACGGCCGGCTCGATGAGGTCCTCTGCCACCGCGGGCCACAGCGCGAGCAGGGCCGCGGTCGGGTAGCACCCGGGCACGGCGATCCGCTTCGCACCGCGCAGCCGGTCGCGCGCACCCGGAAGCTCCGGCAGCCCGTAGGGCCAGGTACCGGCGTGCTCGGAGCCGTAGAACCGCTCCCAGGCGGCGGCGTCGGTGAGCCGGAAGTCGGCGCCGCAGTCCACGATCAGCGTGTCGTCGCCGAGTTGTTCGGCCAGCTGAGCGGAGTGCCCGTGCGGCAACCCCAGGAACACCACGTCGTGTCCCCGCAGCACCCCTTCGTCGGTGGCCTCCAGCACGCGGTCGGCCAGCGGCAACAGGTGCGGGTGATGCTCGGCCAGCGAGGTGCCCGCACTCGCCGCTGCGGTCAGCGCACCGATCGTCAGCCGGCCGTCGGCGTAGGCGGGATGTCCGAGAAGCAGGCGTAGGATCTCACCGCCGGCATATCCGCTGGCGCCCGCTACCGCAACTGAAACCATGCAGGCAATTCTGCATGTTTATGCATACCTATGCAAATTCATTACTATCAGCGGCGTTGTTCGGCGCCGACCCGCTCCGTGGCGGCCTGCACGGCCGCTTCGCGCGCCGCGCTGGCTTCGTCCTCGGTGAGCGTGCGATCGGCGGCACGGAACCGCAGTGCGAACGCCAGCGATTTGCGGCCCTCGCCGACCTGCGGACCGGTGTAGACGTCGAACAGCCGCACGTCCTCCAGCAGCGGCCCCGCGCCGGCCCGCACCGCCTCGACCACGGCGGCCGCGGCGACGTCCTCGTCGACGACCAGGCTGATGTCCTGAAATACGGCGGGAAACGGCGACACCCTCGGAGCCGGAAGTCGCTCGACGATGGGAATGGCGTCCAGATCCAGTTCGAGGGCACAGGTGCGCTTGGGCAGACCCGACCGCTCGACGACCGCCGGGTGCAGTTCACCGGCGTGGCCGACGACGGTCCCACTCTGCCGGTCGCCCAGCACCACTTCGGCGCAGCGGCCCGGATGCCACGGCAGGCGCTGAGCGGCGCGCAGGCTCAGCTCGACACCGGCGGCGCGAGCGATCACCTGCACCGCCTCGAACACGTCGCCGGGTTGCACCGCGCGACCCGGACCCCATGGGCCTGCGGGCTCGCGCAACCCGGCCACCACCAGGGCGACGTGCTGGGGCTGTCGCGGCAGCGACGCGTTCAGCGCGGCGATCTCGTCGTCGTCGGGCCGCCGGTCGGTCGGTATCCGTTCGAGGGAACGGGTGTCCGGCGTAGGTTGGACGACCTGCTGGATCGCGAACAAACCGACGTCCACGGTTCCGCGAGACACGTTGCGGCTCAGTGCCTCCAGTAGTCCTGGCAGCAGGGTGGTGGCCAACTGCGGGCGGTCGGAATCCAGCGGGTTGAGCACGTTGGTCGTGATCCGGCGGACGTCGTCGGCGGGCAGGCCCCACTGGTCGAACACGCCCGCGGGCAGAAACGGGGTGGGCAGGATCTCCACATACCCGTTGAGTCCCAACGACTTTCCGATCGCACGTCGTCGCCTCTGCACCGGGGTCAGCCCGCGGCCGGCCGGAGCCAGCGGCAACACCGACGGAATGGTCTCCAGATCCTCGAGACGCAGCACCTCTTCGACGAGGTCGGCGGGTTGACGCAGATCGGGCCGCCAACTCGGCGGCGTGACGGTGAGCGTGCCCTCGGCGGCGACGACCCGTGCGCCGATCTGGGTGAGCCGCCGTTCTGCGGTGCCCGGTGCGTACTCGACACCGGCGGTGCGGTCCGGCAAATCGGCCGCCATGGCGACCGGCGGTTGCGACCAGTCGTCTCGGGGTGGCTCGCCGCGCCAATCGGTCAGCGTGGGTTCGACCGTGCCGTTGGTGATCTCGGCGAGCAGCGCGGCGCAGCGGTCTAACGCGGCGACCGAAACCGCCGGATCGACGCTGCGTTCGTAGCGCCGACCCGCCTCGCTGTACAGGCGCAGCCGTCGCTGCGTGCGCGAGACGGCGGCCGGGTCCCACACGGCGGCCTCGAGCAGTACGTCGGTGGTCGTCTCGCGCACCTCGGTGGTGCCCGCACCCATCACGCCGCCGATCGCGGCGGTCGCTTCGTCGTCGACGATCAGCACATCGGCCGTGTCGAGGCGGCGTTCGACATCGTCGAGGGTGACCACGGTCTCCCCCGGTTCGGCGAAGCGCACGCGGAATCCGCCGCTGATCAGGCTGCGGTCGTGGGCGTGCATCGGGTGGCCGAGCTCGAGCATCACGTAGTTGGTGACGTCCACCGCGGGAGAGATGGCCCGGATGCCGGACAACAGGAGCCGTCGCTGCAGCCACCACGGCGAGATGGCGCCGGCATCGATGCCGGTCACCGGGCGCAGTCCGAACCGCTGGACACCGGTGCCCGGGTCGATCGACACGGGCAGCGCCTCGCCGTCGGCCGGTAACGGGGCGACGTCGGCGGGGTCGACGTAATCGAGGTCGTAGGCGGTGGCGACCTCGCGGGCCAGTCCGCGCACCGACAGGCAGTAGCCGCGGTCCGGTGTGATGGCCAGGTGGAAGACGACGTCGTCGAGGCCGAGGAGATCGGCGGCGGGGTGACCCGGTTCGGCGGTGCCGGCCGGTAGCACGAGAATGCCCGAATGGTCGGTGCCCAGGTTCAGTTCGGCCGTCGAGCAGATCATCCCGTCGGAGATCCGGCCGTAGGTCTTGCGGCTGGCGATGGTGAAGTCGCCAGGCAGCACCGTACCGGGCAGTGCCACCACGACCAGATCGCCGACGGCGAAGTTTGTTGCGCCGCAGACGATGTCACGTGGCTCGGCTTCTCCGACATCGACCTTGACGGCGCGGATGGGCTTCTTGAACTCGGTGAGCTCCTCTATGGCGGCCACCCGTCCCACTGTCAGCGGGCCCGTGACGGGGCCGACCGGGATGACCTCCTCGACCTCATGGCCGATGCGGATCAACGTCTCTTCGAGGTCGGCGGGGCTCACGTCCCAACCCGGCGCGCCGGCCCGCACAACGTCGCGCAGCCAGCTGTACGGCAGCCGCATCAGGCCCCTACCCCGAACGGCAGGGAGAACCGCACGTCACCTTCGACCATGTCGCGCATGTCCGGAATTCCGTTGCGGAACTGCAGAGTTCGTTCCAAACCCATACCGAAAGCGAAGCCGGAATAGGCATCAGGATCGATCCCGCAGGCGCGCAGCACGTTCGGATTGACCATGCCGCAGCCGCCCCACTCGACCCAGCCGGCTCCGCCCTTCTTGTTCTCGAACCAGATATCGACCTCGGCCGACGGTTCCGTGAACGGAAAGAAATGCGGACGGAACCGTGTGCGCGCCTGCGGACCGAACTCGGAGCGGGCGAACGCATCCAGCGTGCCGCGCAGATGGGCCATCGTCAGTCCTTTGTCCACCGCGAGGCCTTCGACCTGATGGAAGACCGGAGTGTGGGTGGCGTCGAGTTCGTCGGTGCGAAACGTGCGGCCGATCGAGACGATGTAGACCGGCGGCTCGCGTTCCAGAAGGGTGCGGATCTGCACCGGCGAGGTGTGCGTGCGCAACACCTGCCGCGACCCCTCGGGCGCGATGTGGAAGGTGTCCTGTTCGCTGCGCGCCGGATGGTCGGGAGCGAAGTTCAACGCATCGAAGTTGAACTGCTCGGTTTCGACCTCGGGCCCCTCGGCGAGTTCCCATCCCATCGCGACGAACGTGTCTGCGATGCGCTCGCCCAGAATCGTGATCGGGTGGCGGGCGCCGACCGGTTGCCGGGTCGAGGGCAACGTCACATCGATACGCTCGGCCACCAGCACCGCGGCGTCGCGCTCTGCCCGCAGCGCCGCCAGCCGCTCGTCGTACGCGCTCTGCGCCTGTGTGCGGGCGACGTTGACCCGTTTCCCCGCGTCGGCCCGATCGGCCTTGGCCAGTGACCCAAGCGACTGGCGCGCCAACGCGATCGGAGACCGGTCGCCAAGATGCTCGGTTTTCGCCCGCGCGAGCTCATCGAGGTCGGCGGCCGCCTCGAACGCACGCCGAGCAGCGCTGACAGCCTCGGTCAGCGCTTCTTCGGACAGGTCTGCGGGCCGATCAGCCACCCGGCGATCATAGGTGATGCGCCGATGGCCCTCGAACGCATGCCGAGGCCGGCGTACGCACCGCAGCCCGCTATTCCGCCGCGGGCTGGTCCTCATCGTCGCCAGCCTCCGGCGGGTGCCTGAGAGTCTTCAGTCGATACATGACGAGATCGGCCGGGACACCGTCATGTTTCGAGGCGAAGAGTTGCCTACGGAGGCGCTTGGCCTCGACTTCGAGCGAATCGAACTCCTCGGCGGGGATGCGGTCCAATGTGGTCTGCGACACCACCAGCTCTCCGCGGGTCGCGCGGTCCATCACGCGGGCCGCGATGTTGACGTCGACTCCGACCCAGTCCGACCCGATGCGCTGGGGATGGCCGGTGTGCACACCGACCCGCATCCGCGGCGTGAACCCGTCGACGTCAATGCTTTTCACCCCGTCGCGCGCGGCGATCGCGGCCCGCACCGCCGTCGTCGCTTCGAGGAAGACCGCCATGAGGCCGTCTCCCATGCGCTTGACGATCTGCCCGCCGGCCTCCAACAGGGGCGGCTCGGCCACCTGGGACACGCGGCGCAGCAGCCGCAGCGTGGCCTCGTCGCCGGCGTCGAGCGACCACGTCGAGAAGCCGACGAGATCGGTGAAGACAAGCGTCGCCTCGCGGTTGGCCGGTTTCCCGGACACGCGCTCGGTGAGGGCCTGCCACACTTGCAGCGCGCCGAGGCTCACCTCGCGGGTGGCGACGTTGTGCTGGAGCAGCCGATCGGCGGCGCGGGCGGCAGCGCGCGGCCCGCCCACCCCGTCGGCCGACAGGGGATCCCCGAACTCCGGATCACCCGGCAACGCGCGCCGCGTACGTCGCAGGAACGCGATGATGTTCTGGTTGCGATTGGTGTTCTTCAGCCAGCCCAGGGGCCCGGTCGACCGCTCGAACGGCTCGACATCCACGCCCGCCAGCCTATGCGGGCCGCTCGACGCCGAGCAATCTCCTCACGCGAAGCGGTCGTCCGAATGACGAAACCGGAGCCGTTGAAGCGGCTGGTCACGGGATTGTGGCGAGCCAGTAGCCGCTGCATAACGTTGTCCGGCGACGCGGCCCGCAAATCGTAGACAACGTTGGTTGTCAACATTATCGTGGAGTTCGACGCCGATTCAGCGAGGAATCAGATGACCGTGAGCAGCACCCCCAACCCCTTAGGTCCCGACTCGTTGACGTGGAAGTACTTCGGCGACCTTCGCACGGGATTGCTGGGTGTGTGGATCGGCGCCGTCCAGAACATGTATCCGGAACTGGGCGCGGGCGTCGAGGACCATTCGATCCTGCTGCGCGAACCGCTGCAGCGCGTCGCCCGCTCGGTGTATCCGATCATGGGTGTGGTCTACGACGGCGAACGCGCTTCCCAGACCGGCGAGCAGATCAAGAGCTACCACACCACGATCAAGGGTGTGGACACCGAGGGCCGGCGCTACCACGCGCTGAACCCCGAGACCTTCTACTGGGCGCACGCCACCTTCTTCATGCTGATCATCAAGACGGCCGAGTACTTCTGCGGCGGCCTGACCGAGGCCGAAAAGCGCCAGCTGTTCGACGAGCACGTGCAGTGGTACCGGATGTACGGCATGAGCATGCGGCCGGTGCCGGACAGCTGGGAAGAGTTCTGCGGATACTGGGACCGCAAGTGCCGCGAGGAACTCGAGATCAATCGCGCCACCCTCGACATCTTCTCGATCCGGATTCCCAAGCCCTGGTTCGTGTTGATGCCCACCGGGCTGTGGGATCAGCTCTTCAAGCCGATGGTCGGCGCGCAGCGCTGGATCGCGGCGGGCGTGTTCGACGACGCCCTTCGCGAGAAGGCCAACATGCGCTGGACGCCCGGGGACGAGGTGCTTCTTCGCCTGTTCGGCAAGCTGGTCGAATTCGCGTTCGTTGCGGTACCCGACGAAATCCGGTTGCATCCAAGGGCTTTGACTGCCTACCGGCGCGCCCAGGGCCGGCTTCCCTCCGACGCTCCACTGGTCGAAGCGCCTGCGTTCATGGCGCCGCCGAGCGATCGGCGCGGGCTGCCGATGCACTACGTCCCGCCGCGCAAGTCGCTGCTCGATCGGGCCGGGTCGCTGGTGCACACCACGTTCTCTTTGGCGGGGCTGCGTCCGGCCCGCGGACGCCATAAGGCAGCCTAGAGGGCATGCTCGAATGGTCTGATGTCGATCTCGCCGTGCGCGATGCCGTCCGCGAGTTCGTCGACAAGGAAATCCGCCCGCACGTCGATGCGCTGGAAAGCGGCGAGATGGAGCCCTACCCCATCGTCCGCAAGCTGTTCGCCACGTTCGGCATCGCCGACATGGCGCGTGAGTCGCTGAACAAGCGCCTGGCCCGGCTACGCGACGGCGGCGGTTCGTCGGAGAAGTCCTCGGGCGGCGGCATGTTCGGCGAGGGTTCCGGCGGCATGGGGTTCGTCGTGGTCAGCGAGCTGTGCCGGGTGTCGATGGGCGTCGTCACGGGCATGGGGGTCAGCCTCGGGCTGACGGTGCCGACGATCATGAGCCGCGGCACGCTGGCCCAGCAGGAACGCTGGCTGCCCGATCTGGTTACCTACGACAAGGTCGGCGCATGGGCGATCACCGAGCCCGACTCGGGCTCTGATGCCTTCGGCGGCATGAAGTCCTACGTCGTCCGTGATGGCGACGACTACATCCTCAACGGCCAGAAGACCTTCATCACCAACGGCCCCGACGCCGACGTCGTCGTGGTGTACGCGAAGCTCGACGAGGGCGACCCCAGCATCGACAAGCGCGACCGCAAGGTGCTCACCTTCGTGCTCGACCGCGGCATGGAAGGTTTCGTGCAGTCGAAGCCGTTCCGCAAGATGGGAATTCATAGCTCGCGCACCGGCGAGCTGTTCTTCAACAACGTGCGGTTGGGCCGGGACCGGTTGCTCGGCGAAACCGAGGACAACTCCGCCGGTGACGGGCGCGCCAGCGCACGGTCGAGCTTCAGCGCCGAACGCATCGGCGTCGCCGCGATGTCGCTGGGCGTGATCGAGGAATGCCTGCGGTTGTGCGTCGACTACGCCAAGAGTCGCACGCTGTGGGGTCAGGAGATCGGCCAGTTCCAGCTGATCCAGCTCAAGCTCGCGAACATGGAAGTGGCGCGGATGAACGTGCGCAACACTCTGTTTCGCGTGATCGAAGCGGCGCAGGACGGTGTGTCGATCTCACTGCCGGAGGCATCAGCGATCAAGTGGTACTGCTCACAGGCCGCCACCGACGTCGCGATGGAAGCGGTGCAGCTGTTCGGCGGCAACGGCTACATGACCGAGTACCGCGTCGAACAGCTTGCGCGCGACGCCAAGTCGTTGATGATCTACGCCGGCAGTAACGAGGTGCAGATCACCCACGTGGCGCGGGGCTTGTTGAGCTAGGAGCGGCGGTGCGCGCGTGCGCTCTGGTACAGGCAGATCGCCGCGGCCGCGGCCACATTGAGGCTCTCGGCGGCCCCCGGCATCGGGATGTGAACGCGATGCGTGGCCGACGCGGCCAGTTCTGCGGGCAGACCGTGGGCCTCCGGCCCGAACAACCACGCCGTCGGCTCGACCAGTGCGGCCTCCAGAGCGGGGCTGTCCAATGACATCTCGCCGTCGATGGTCGTCGCCAACACCTGCAGGCCGGCGCCGGCGAGTTCCGACACCGCCGAACCGGGATCGTCCTCGGTGACAACGGGAATCGAGAAGATGCTGCCCGCGGACGCGCGCAGGCACTTGCCGTTGTAGGGGTCCACGCTGTGCCCGGCGAACACGACGGCGTCCGCCCCCATCGCGTCGGCGATCCGAATCAGGGTGCCCGCGTTGCCCGGTTCGGAGATCTCGACCGCGACGGCGACCAGCCGCGGCGAGGCGGCCAAGACCTCGCCCAGCGACGTCTCCGGTGTCGCGCACACGGCGACCAGGCCGACCGGAGTCACCGTCTCCGACAACGCTTTGGCGGCGCGTTCTGTCACCAGGTGCACCGGGACATCGGCCAGCATCGCACCGAATCGGTGTGCGGCGTCCTCGGTGGCGAACACCTCGGAAACGAGTCCGCGCCGCAACGCCGCCTCGACGAGGTTGGGACCCTCGGCGAGGAAGCGTGCGGCGCGGCGTCGCCCGACGTGGCGGTGCAGTTTGACCGCTGCGACCACCCGGGCGGAGCGTTCGGTGAGCGTCAGGCAGCCTCGCCCGACGGCGCGTTCACGTCCTCGGGCAGTGCGCCCTTGGCGACCTCGACCAACGCGGTGAACGCCGCGGGATCGCTGACGGCGATCTCGGCGAGGTTCTTGCGGTCCACCTCGACGCCAGCGGCCTTCAGCCCCTGGATCAGCCGGTTGTAGGTGATGTCGTTGGCGCGGGCCGCGGCATTGATACGCGAGATCCACAGCTTGCGGAACTCGCCCTTGCGGGCGCGCCGGTCACGATAGGCGTAGTTGAGCGAATGCAGCTGCTGCTCTTTGGCCTTGCGGTACAGCCGCGACCGCTGCCCCCGGTAACCCTTGGAGGCCTTGAGGATTGTCCGCCGCTTCTTCTGGGCGTTGACTGCGCGCTTGACGCGTGCCATGGGAATGTCCTTCGTTCAGGTCGTACGTGTTCGTCGGTCAGCCGTTGAGCATCTTCTTGATGCGGGCGTTGTCGGCGGCCGACACCTCGGTGCGGCCGGCGAGTCGCCGGGTGCGCTTGCTCGGCTTGTGCTCGAGCAAGTGGCGGCGGTTGGCCTTCTGGCGCACGATCTTGCCGGTCCCGGTGCGACGGAACCGCTTGGAAGCGCCGCTGTGGGTCTTCGCCTTGGGCATAGGTCCTCTGCTCTGTTGTTCTAACTGTTTCGGTCGGGTGCTGCGGCCGGCTCTGCGGAGCCTTCGGCCTGTTGCGCCGCCTTGGCGCGAGTCTTCGCGCCGCGGTGCGGGGCCAGCACCATCGTCATGTTGCGGCCGTCCTGCTTGGCCGAGGTCTCGACGAAGCCGTAGTCGGCGACGTCGGCGCCCAGCCGCTGCAGGAGACGGAAGCCCAATTCGGGTCGCGACTGTTCGCGGCCGCGGAACATGATCGTCACCTTGACCTTGGACCCGGCCTCGAGGAAGCGGATCACGTGACCCTTTTTGGTCTCGTAGTCGTGCGGGTCGATCTTGGGACGGAGCTTCTGTTCCTTGACGACGGTCTGCTGCTGGTTCTTGCGAGACTCGCGCGCCTTCTGAGCCGTCTCGTATTTGAACTTTCCGTAGTCCATGATCTTGCAGACCGGGGGTTTGGCATCCGGTGCTACTTCGACGAGATCGAGATCGGCATCCGCGGCGACGCGGAGGGCATCTTCGATGCGCACGATGCCTACCTGTTCACCGCCCGGTCCGATCAGGCGGACTTCAGGTACGCGGATGCGCTCGTTGACGCGGGTCTCAGTGCTGATGGGGCCTCCTATGTTGTCCTCTAGGAGCCCACTCCGTCAGCTCTGCTCAACGAACAGAAAAGCCCTGCTCAAAGCAGGGCCCACAGCCGACCAGGACAGGCAATCTTTTGCCTGTGACCGGACCGCTGAGCCGGTATGGCCAGCGGTGGGAGGGGGACTCCACTTGCTGTCCCTGGCGTTTGCCGGGACGGTCGCGCATGCCAGTCTAGCAGGCATGACCGATGACCCGAACTCAGCTGACCCGGCCGGCCCAGGTGATCTGAACGGCACCGCCGTTCGTGAACTCGCGGAGATCCCCGCCGTCGAGGTGATCACCCGGTCGGCCGTGATGCTGATGAGCGCCGCCGCCGAGAAGCTCGGGCTGTCGTCCGACAATCCCGACGAGAGCCCGTACCGCGATCTCGACGAGGCCCGCCGGTTAATCATCGCGCTGGCCGGGTTGGTCACCGCGTCCGCGGAGTATCTCGGACCCCATGCCGGACCGGTGCGTGACGGCCTGAAGACGCTGCAGCTGGCCTTCCGTGAGGCCAGCGCATCGCCCGACGAACCAGGGCAAGGCCCCGGCGAGAAATTCACCGGACCCGTCTGGTCGTGAGTCGCCACCCATTTGGGGTCCCAACCGAATAATGTCGCGGCCTATGACCGTCGCTAGCCTGCCCGTTACCCGCCGCAGGTCGAGGTACTGGTGGGTGCCCGCGGCGGCGGGCTGGACGGTAGGCATCATCGCCACGCTCTCGTTGTTGGCGAGCGTCTCGCCGTTCGTGCGGTCGGTTATCCGGGTTCCGCGCGAGTTCGTCAATGACTACATCTTCAACTTCCCCGACACCAGCTTCGCCTGGGCGTTCGTGCTGGCGCTGCTGGCCGCGGCGCTGGCGGCGCGCAAGCGGATAGCCTGGTTGATCCTCGTCGCCTACATGGTGGGTGCGATCGTCTTCAACATCGCAGACCTGGTGTCCGGCGACGAGTCGGTGGTCGAGGAGATCGGCGAAGTCATCGGGCTGGCCTTCCACGTCGCCGCGATCCTGTTCCTGCTGCTGGCTCGTGGCGAGTTCTGGGCGAAGGTGCGCCGCGGTGCCCTGCTGAAGGCAGCGGTCGTGCTGGTCGCGGGGATGGCGATCGGCACCCTGATCGGATGGGGCCTGCTCGAACTGTTTCCGGGCACGCTGACCAGTGACGACCGGTTCTGGTATGCGCTGAACCGGGTCAGCGCGTTCGCGGGCGCCGACTCCTCGAACTTCACCGGTCATCCGCACGTCCTGATCAACGCTGTGCTCGGCCTTTTCGGCGCACTGGCCCTGATGGTCGCGGCGATCGTGTTGTTCCAGTCCCAGCGCGCCGAGAACGCGCTGACCGGTGAGGACGAATCCGCGCTGCGCGGGCTGCTGGAGTTGTTCGGCAAGAACGACTCGCTCGGGTACTTCGCGACGCGCCGCGACAAGGCGGTCGTGTTCGCGCCCAACGGGCGGGCCGCCATCACCTACCGCGTGGAAGTCGGTGTGTGCCTGGCGAGCGGGGACCCGGTCGGCGATCCCAAGGCGTGGCCGGCGGCGATCGAGGCGTGGCTCGCGTTGTGTCAGACCTACGGCTGGGCCCCCGGGGTGATGGGCGCGAGTTCGGCGGGCGCCGAGGCGTTCCGCGAGGCCGGGCTCAACGCCCTGCAACTCGGCGACGAGGCCATACTGTATCCCGACAGTTTCCGGCTGTCCGGGCCGGATATGCGCGCGGTCCGACAGGCCGTGACCCGGGCGCGGCGTGCAGGCGTGAGCGTGCGCATCCGCAGGCACCGCGACCTGGGCGCCGAGGAGATGGCCGACGTCATCGCCCGCGCCGAGGCCTGGCGCGACACCGAGGACGAACGCGGCTTCTCGATGGCACTCGGCCGGCTCGGCGACCCGGCCGACGGCGACTGCCTCCTTGTGGAGGCGGTCCAGAACGCGGGCGGGACAGACGAAGTCGTCGCCATGCTGTCACTGGTGCCCTGGGGCACCAACGGCGTCTCGCTGGACTTGATGCGGCGCGCACCCCACTCCCCCAACGGCACCATCGAGCTGATGGTCAGCGAACTGTGCATGCAGGCCGAAGACATCGGGATCACACGAATCTCGTTGAACTTCGCCATGTTCCGATCGGCGTTCGAACAGGGCGCTCAGCTCGGGGCGGGCCCGGTCGCCCGGCTGTGGCGCAGCCTGCTCGTGTTCTTCTCCCGATGGTGGCAGCTCGAGACGCTGTACCGCTCGAACATGAAATACCAACCGGACTGGGTGCCGCGTTACGCCTGCTACGACGACGCCCGACTGGTGCCCCGGGTCGGGGTGGCGTCGGTGATCGCCGAAGGATTTCTGGTGCTGCCCTTTTCGCGGCGTCACGAACAGCCGCACACCGGACACCACACGGCGGTGCCGCAGGATCTGATGGCGACCGGACTGTTGCACCACGACGGTACGGCCCCCGATCTCAGCGGGCTGGCGGCCGATCTGCCCGACGCCGATGAGCCGCGGCTGCCTGAACAGGTGCGAGTGCGCATGGCCAAGCTGAAGGCGCTGCAGGACAACGGAATCGATGCCTATCCCGTCGGTACGCCACCATCGCACACCATCGCCGAGGCGATCGAGGCCGACGACGACGTTTCGGTCACGGTGGCGGGGCGGGTGCTGCGCAGCCGCGACTACGGCGGCGTTCTGTTCGCCCAGTTGCGCGACTGGTCCGGCGAAGTCCAGCTGCTGCTGGACAACTCGCTGCTCGAATCGGCGACGACGGCCGACTTCACGCACGCCATCGATCTCGGCGACCTCATCGAGGTGTCGGGTACGATGGGCTACAGCAAGAAGAGCACCCGCTCACTTCTGGTCCGTGACTGGCGGATGATCGGCAAATGTCTGCGTCCACTGCCGGACAAGTGGAAGGGGTTGACCGACCAGGAAGCCCGTGTGCGCGCCCGCTACGTCGACCTGGCGATCAACACCGAGGCTCGCGACCTCATCCGCGCGCGCAGCGGCGTGCTGCATGCGATTCGGGAAACGTTGGTGGGCAAGGGGTTCCTGGAGGTCGAGACGCCGATCCTGCAACAGATCCACGGCGGCGCGAACGCCCGGCCGTTCCTCACCCACATCAACGCCTACGATCTGGACCTCTACCTGCGGATCGCTCCTGAGCTGTACCTCAAGCGGCTCTGCGTGGGCGGTGTCGAGCGGGTTTTCGAGCTGGGCAGGGCGTTCCGCAACGAAGGCGTCGACTTCAGCCACAACCCCGAATTCACTCTGCTGGAGGCGTATCAGGCGCATGCCGACTACAACGTCTGGATCGACGGCTGCCGGCAGCTCATCCAGAACGCCGCCGAGGCCGCCAACGGTGCCCAGGTGTTCTACCGGCCGCAGGAAGGCGGTGGACTCGAACCCGTCGACATCTCCGGTCAGTGGACGGTCAAAACCGTGCACGATGCGGTGTCCGAAGCCCTCGGTGAACAGATCGGCCCCGACACCGAACTGCCACGGTTGCGCAAACTGTGTGACGCCGCGGCCATTCCGTACCTGACGCACTGGGATGCTGGCGCGGTGGTGCTGGAACTCTATGAGCGGCTGGTCGAGGACCGCACCGAGGCGCCGACGTTCTACAAGGACTTCCCGACGTCCGTGTCGCCGCTGACCCGCCCACACCGCAGCATCCCAGGCGTCGCCGAACGGTGGGATCTGGTCGCGTGGGGAGTCGAACTCGGCACCGCCTACAGCGAACTCACCGATCCGGTCGAGCAGCGACGCCGGTTACAGGAGCAGTCGCTGCTGGCCGCGGGCGGCGATCCCGAGGCGATGGAACTCGACGAAGACTTCCTCCAGGCGATGGAGTACGCGATGCCGCCCACCGGCGGATTGGGCATGGGTGTGGACCGCGTCGTCATGCTGATCACGGGCCGCAGCATCCGCGAGACGCTGCCGTTCCCGTTGGCCAAGCCCCGTTGACAGCGAATCCGCGCGGTTGACAGCTGCCCCACAGCGCCCCACAAGGATTACCCGTCACTCTGTAGTTCGTGACATCGGCGACGCTGGCTCATGCGCTTCGTGGGCACCTGTCGTTGATGCATGGCTGGATTCCCACAGCGGTACAGGTAGCCGCCGCGATCGCGCTGATCGCTGCGATCGGCTGGCGAACACGTCGGTGGCGCCAGGTGTGGGTGCCGTGGGCGGCGCTGTGCGGCCTTGTGCTGACGGTGGCGACGTACGCCTTCTTTGCGTCGGAAGGACTTTCGGGCAACCCCGCACCACCTTCGCTGTGGGTGTGGGTGGGGCTCACGGGCGCCGCGTGCGCTGTGCTGGTCGCCGGCTGGCAAGGCGCCCGCTGGTGGCGTCGGGGCGTCTCGCTGATGGCGCTGCCGTTGTGTCTGTTGTCCGCGGCACTGGTCGTCAACCTATGGGTGGGCTACCTCCCCACCGTGCAAGCGGCGTGGAATCAACTGACCGCGGGACCGCTTCCTGACCAGACGGACGCGGCGACGATGCAGGCGATGCAGGATCGGCATCAGATCCCGGCGAAGGGCACGGTCGTCCCGGTGCACATCGCCGACACGGCCTCGGGCTTCCAACACCGCACCGAGCTCGTCTACCTGCCACCGGCGTGGTACGCGACCAGTCCCCCACCTCCGCTTCCCACCGTGATGATGATCGGAGGCGAGTTCAACACCCCGGCGGATTGGGTTCGTGCCGGCAATGCGGTCGCCACGGCGGACGACTTCGCCTCCGGGCACGGCGGGTACTCCCCGGTTCTCGTCTTCGTCGACGCCGGTGGCACGTTTCGCAACGACACCGAATGTGTCAACGGCAAGCGCGGTAACGCCGCCGACCATCTAACCAAGGATGTCGTGCCGTACATGATATCGACGTTCAAAGTCAGCTCCAGACAGGCGAACTGGGGAGTCGTGGGTTGGTCGATGGGAGGCACCTGCGCCGTCGACCTGGCGGTGATGCATCCCGATATGTTCGGGGTCTTCGACGACATCGCCGGCGACCTGAGCCCAAACTCGGGCACCAAGGATCAGACGGTCGAGCGCCTGTTCGGCGGTGATGCCGCAGCGTATGCGGCGTTCGACCCGACAACGGTGATCCGCCGGCACGGCTGGTATTTCGGCCTCACGGGCCGATTCGACGTCAACACGGCGGACGGCGCGCAGAAGGATGCGGCCGGCGTGCTGTCCGGCCTGGGCACGGCACATGGCATCACCTGCTCGGTGGTGGTCCAGCCGGGCGTGCACGACTGGCCGTACGCCGCCCATGCGTTCGCCACGGCGCTGCCGTGGCTGGCAAACCAACTGGGCACGCCGGGGTCCGATGCGACCCCTAGGCTGACCGCGGTCCGCGATGTCGGAACACCGACGCCACCGCCGGACGGGCCGCGTCAGCTTCCCGTTAGCAGCGACGCGCCGACCGGGAAGCCGAAGTAGCTGTCCGGCTGTTCGCGCGGGCCTGCCGCGAGGACGCTCCGGGTTGTCGAACGTCGCGGTAGGCAGCGAACCATAAGGGCAGCAGGCATTCCCGACAGTCGAGACCCGGAAGCGCCTGCGGGCGACCGCGTCGGAAAAGCTACGACGGACAGTACGACTGCGTTGCGGCACCGACGAAGAACCCGCTCTGGTCCAGGGTCCAGTTGGCCGGTTCGCTGATCTCGACCGCGACCTGTTCGGGCTTCTGCCCGGTGGCCACGTAGTCACATACCGCGTGGGCGAGGGTGATTGCGTCCTTGGGTGTCGAGAACGGGATTCCCTCTTCTTCGAGCACCGCGACGAAGATGTCGTCGGTCTCGTCGGCGAGGGCCGGTGCCGCTGTGCCCAGCGCCATGGCGACGCCGACAACCGCTGAGAAGATGATGGCGCCGCGCATGGTGGTTCCTTTCGCAGTGATAACGGCAAGACGCTACGCGCAGCGTTCGAGCAGCGCCGGACTTTCGTCAAAATTGTCACAACCGCCTCGGCCTGTGAGCGGGTAGCGTGGACGACATGCCGGGCGACACCACTCCGGAACACGATCAGCAACCCGCCGTCGAGGCCGAGGTCGTGGACCCGAAGCCCGAGTCCACCACGCCGGTCGAGCCCGTCGACAGCGGCTACACACCGGGTGGTGTGCCGACGTTCGACGCCGTGCGGGAGAAGGTGGAGACGCGCTACAGCACCGCGATCGGCGCCTCCGAGCTCGCGGCTGAAACCCCCGAGGGTCGAAGCGTCGCCGAGCAATACGACGAGCGCCAGCGAGCAGCGGCCGAGCGTCTCGAACAGATCCGCGAGCAGATGCGCAAACAGTCCGACGAATCTCAGTAGTCCGATTCGGCGGCGAGGATCTCGGCCAGGAACGCATCGGGGCCGGGTCGATCCATCCGCGACCGGGCAAACGCGCGGACCCGGTCGCGGGTGTGCGCCGACTCGTCGACATCGGCGCCCACCACCACCCTCGCGCCGCGCCAGTCATGGTTCCAGGCAACCGCTTCGGTGATCGGTGTCGCGTCGGTGTCGGCAACGGGAAACGACGCACGCCCGTCCGCCCCGAGTACGCCCGCCCCGCCGACGGCCCCTGACTCCAACCGCACCGCGATGCCGTGGGGCGAGCCCAGCCCCGTCAACTCCACCCCGACGAGCGCGCTCACACCGTCGTCGGCCGCTTCCACCGACCATTCGACGGTGTCCTCGGCGGCGTCGAAGACTCCCGGTGGTACGGCTGCCCAATTGAGCGAGGCGGTGCCGCCGGCGATGACCGCGGGACCTCGGGCTCGCGAATCCGCCCCTGCAGCAAGCGCATAGTCGGCGCGCCGACCGCTCACCTGGTCCGCATCGAGTGCGACCCCGACATCGTCGGCCACATCGCGACACAGCTCGATGAGCGCGGCCACCCGTGGATCACCTTCGTGCGCAGCAGCGTTCAGTGCCGCGGCATGCGGTGCAAGCAGATGGGCGATCTCCGAGTCGAAGGTGTCGTCGCCGAAGTAGTCCTGCGCCGCGGCCGTCAGCAGCGCGACTTCGGCATCCAGGAGCGCCCCGTCGAGCGTCGCGATCGCATCGCGTTGACTTGCCGGCCACCAGCGCCGCAGCCAGTGGCCGAGCGCGAGGCGGCGCAGCGGTTCGAGTGCATCGGGTACCAGGGCCACACCTGTCACCTCGACGCTGTCGACTGTGGCGCGGTCACCCAGCGCGGAGATCACCGCGTGGTGGCCGGCCTCGCCGACCACCCGCCACAACCAGTCCGCTCGCGCCGGATCGGTGAACGTGATCTGGGCATCCGTCGGCTCGTCGACCGTCCACGACAGCACCGCACCGCTGACTTCGAGAACGGCGACCACCGGAGCCGGGGCCACCAGCGGTCCCGTCGTCCACAGGCCCGAATCGGCCATCAGCCTCATCCCGCCACCTGCATCTCGAGCATCGTCTTGATCCGCTGGCGGTGGTCCAGGCTGACCGACCTCGCCACCCCTTCGAGCACCGCACGAACCTCGTCGACGTCGCCACACGGCTCCTGCCACACGTCGCGGCCGTGCAGCCGGGCCCACAACCGGCTCAGGTACGGGCGCGCGAACATCGCCAGCTCGTCGATCACCTGCTGCTGGCGCGGATGGATCGGCCCGTCGGCGGCCAGATAGCGGCGCGCATGCAGCACATATGCCTCTTTGCGGAGCCGCGCCTGAATCTGGCGGGCCAACTCGTAGCGGGGCACGGCGCCATCGGCCAGCGGCGCGAGATGCACCGCGACCTCGATTCCCGCGACCAGCGTGGCCTGCTTGTCCTCTCCTATCAGCCCCCACGGAGCGCACGCCCGGTCGACCTCTTCGGCGCACAATGTCGGCACATCGGGAAGTTCGTCGCGGTCCATAGCCCTTCGCAGCGTTGCGCGCACCCTGTCGATCACGCTGCGATTCAGGGGCCGGTCGTGGTCCGGCCCACCGATGATGCTCGGCTGCGGTTGTGGCTCAACAGAACTCAGGCCGAGATCGACGATCGACCATGGCAGCTCGGCCGGTCCGCTGCGCGCCTTGGCTCCGAGGTTGTACGGCGCGGCGTCGGCGATCAACGCCTGCCACACACGCTGCCGCGCGGCGGCGGCAGAGTGGCCGTCGGCGGGGCCGAGCACCGTGGTCAGTCCGGCCATGAACGGACCGGTGATATCGGTGCCCGCGCGAACATCTCGCCAACTGCGACTCAGCTGCCTCTCCAGTTCGGTGATGACCTTCTCGTCGGACACGAACCGGTTCAGTACTTCGATCGCGGTGCGGTCGCGTTCATCGTGTATCTCGCGCAGCACCTCCTCGGCGCCGGAACCATGTTGTGCGGGCGGCCCTTTCGTCACGGCCAGCTCGAAACACACCGGGAAGTACAGCTCTTGGGCATTGCCCGAGGTGATGCGCAACCGACGCCGCTCCCGTTTGAGGACGTCGAACCAGGCCGCGGTGTCCCGCAGTTGCGCACTGTGCCCGACGATCGCGTCGTACATCGCATCGGCCACATCGGGCGCCACGAACGGCGCCGAGAATTGGGTGTTCGATCGCAGCCGCAGGACCAGCGGATCGATGATCCGTTTCACCGTTCGCCGCAGCGGCCCGCCGTCCTCGCTGCTGAGCACCTCGACACCGGGCCCGATGGCGCGCCAGGCGCGGTCGATGACCGCCCGGCGCGGATGGGCGACGGCCACGGCCGTCCCGGTGCTCATCAGGACAGGATAGAAGTAGGTTCCGGTTGTGGACAGCAGGAAAGTTGGGTTCGGTAGCGGCGCGCCCGCCCGACCCTTGAGGTCATGTTCACTGCGCTGTTCGCGTTCGTCTGCATCGTTTACATCGGCACGGCCGCTTCGTTACTACCCGCCTGGAAGCTCTCCCGAGTGGATTGCGGTGAGGCCAACGAGCGCCTGGCCACGGCGGAGGACATCCTCGCCGCGCGAGCGGAGTTCGACCGGACGATGGTGCGCAAGGGCCTGCTCACCCGCGACCGACTCGAGTTGATCCGCAACGGCATCCGCTCACCGGCGGTCGTCACCGCAATGCGGCCGACCGGGCAGGCGCTCGAGGACTGCCGGGAAGTCGAACTCGATGTGATGGTCAAAAAGCCTGAAGGCGGGCAGTTTCCCGCCCGGGAGACCGCGTTGGTGCCGGCGTCCGCGCTGGTCAAGGTCTCCCCCGGCAGCGTCATCGACACCTACTACCGTCCCGGTGACGAGACCGCCGTGGCGATCTGCGTGGCGCCGGTGTGATCAGCGCGCGCCGTCAACGGCGAAGCTGGCCAGCGCCGCCCAATACAGCGGGCTGGCAGTCAGATCGCCACCGCGCCAGTCGCGCATCCGGTCCCGCTGCCAGCGGTTCACCGCCCGGCCGGCCTCGTCGGCCTCATGGGCGCGGTCGACGGCTACGATCGCCTCGCTCATCGGGTCGGCCTCGGATCCAGCGAACTGCCGGTAGCCCGCCGTCGTCGGCAGCGACCACAACGTGGCAGTGACCAATTGGGCCCCACCCAGGACCATCGCCGCCACCAGCCCACTGGCCTCGTCGAACTGATAGTCCCCGCCGGATGCGCACGCCAGCAGCGCAACCCGCGGAGGAAAGGGCAATCGCGCCGCCATGAGCTCACCCGCGGTGAGCGGTCGCTCTTCGGCGAGGTGCAGCGCCGCGCGGTCCGCGTGGCCGGCGTCGCCGTCGGCGGCGGTGGCGTGCCCGACGTAAACCATGCGACCGGGCCGGCGCGCGAGCTGACCGGCGAGCCAACCGCGGTCGGCGTCGGTACGCCGGAACAGCTCGGTGACGGCCGCCACGTCCGGCAGCACCGGGCGGCGGTCGGCGAGATCGGCGAAATGACGAGCCAGGGCGGTATCAGGCGACGGTTTGCCGAGCACGGAGCCCAACGCCGCGTCCGGACGCTGGCCGGGCACGCGCGGGTCGAGGACCAACAGAACGGGGTTGTCGCTTCTGTCGTTCCAATTCGCTGGTGCCCGCGGCGAATTGACGATATTGGGTGGCACGGCCATCATGACCTCGGCCAGTTCCATCAGCCGGATGCCGTCTTCCTCCGGCGCCGCCAGCAGACCCCAGGGGATTCTGGCCAGCCGCGCGCTCGGGGACACGAACAGCGTCGCGCGCGGTGACGCCGCATGCTCGACGAGCAGCTGCCAGGCGGCGGGGGCGATCAGTTGTGTGCCCAGTGCGCGCGCAAGCTCGATTTCGGCTGTGGGCGAGGCGAAGGCGCCTCGTGCGATCGCGCGGTCGAGTGCGTCACGACGGGTTTCGGTGCCGATGGGGTCGGGCAGCGCCTCGGCCAGCCGCTGTTCGGCTGCGACAAGGTCCGGCTGTTCGACCACCCAGGTGACGGTTCGCGACGGGTCTCCCACGACCCGCAGCCCGGCGTACGTCGCCACCCCGACGTCGGCGAACCGCAGGACGAGAGTCTTGGTCAGGGCCACGTGCACCACGCGGGCTCGTCCGCGGTCACGTCGCGGCCGTACCGCTCGGCTGCCAGGGCGCGGTAACGACCGATGATCGGCGCGGTGGCCGGGTCCATCACCAGCGGCGGCAACGGTCCGAGCCTGGTCAGCGACGCGCTCGCGGTGACCATCGGCCCGGCGGCGACCAGCGCGTACTCGTCGGCGGACTCCACGGGTACGGCCGCCGTCGCGGTGCCCGCCCAGTCCATAACGTCGGCGGAAGCGGGTTCGGCGGTGAAGGTTCCGCGCGCGCTGTGGTATTCGATGAGCTCGCTGACCAGTTCGGTGTTGCCCCACTCCCATGCGACGGCGAACGCGCCGGCGAGGATCGGAGCGGAAACGTAGGTTGCCCAACGCATTCGGGCGTCGGCGTCGGGAATCGCATATCGCACCGAGTCGACGGCCATCGCGGCGGGGAGTTTGAGTTCGGCGGCCTTCTGGAGCTTCTCCGCCGCGTGGACGGGATCGGCCAGTGCGTCGGCCCGCCAGATGTTGCCGAGCTGGTCGTCGAGGCGGGCGTACTGCAGCCAGCTGTGGCGGGGCCACGCGTCGAGCAGTTCACGAGCCTGTCCGACGCGCTCGAGTGCTGCGGCGAAGTCTCCGCGGAAGATGTCGACCCAGCTGCGCTGCAACAGGATCCGGTGGATGTGCAGGGGCTTCTCGATCTCACGCCAGTGCCGTTCGGCATGGCTGAGTCGTTCGTCGGCGTCGTCGAGCGCGTTCACGGAGATGCTGATCAGCCCGAAGTACAGCCAGCACCGCGAGACATCGTGTGCGCGAAGGTGTTCGGCGATGGCCGGATATGCCTCGTGGACCAACGTCTGCGCCTGCGGCCGGTCCCCCGCCGACCACGCCGCCGTCGCACGTTCGAGTTGGGTGCGCGCCACTGCGAGCCTCCACCCACGCGCCTCTGCGCGGGCCCCCGCCCGCCGCAGCCAGGGCTCGGCCGAAACGAGCCGGCCGGTCTCGACGCAGAACCTGCCATAGCCGGTGGCTCCCAGGACGAGGAGGTGATCGTGGTGTTCGCCACCGTCGCCGGGACGGTCGATCACGTCGATCACGCGCTCCCACAACGGGATTGACTTCACGTGCAGGTCGTCGTCACACAGCGCGACCGCACACAGGATCTCGGCGTAGGTGACCAGGAATCGGTGTTCGGTGGCGAGTTCGGCGACCGGCTCGTCGTCGGTCAGTGCGATCAACGCGGCCTCGGCGGTCTCATGGTCACCGTGCGCTGCGGCCAACCCGGTCTGCAGGAACTGCGCGCGCCGCGAGTACCGGCGCACCATCAGCTCGATCTCGGCCGTCGACGTCGTCACCTGTGCCGCGGCCTCGGGCTTGGTACCCGCGAGGATCGCCGAATAGGCGGCCAGGCATTCGCGCATCCGGTTCAGGCATTCCTCGGTGCCGTCGTATGCGGTGCGGACGAGGTAGATCTCGCCGAGCAGCGCGTACACCTCGAGCATCCAGTCGTCGCGGCCGGCCTGCTCGATCTGCGGCACCAGAGACAGCAGGAGATCCTTGGCCGCCTCCTCGTTGGCGGCGAATGCGAGGTGACGCGCACGCTCGAGGTCCGTGGGGATCGCCACCGCGCAATCATAGAAAGCGGCGGGCATGCCTGGCACGCCCGCCGCTTCAGGAGGTGGATCGCTCAACTGCAGTTGACCTTCACGGTGAACGGCTTGGTGATCGACCCTGCCATCGGGTTCGAGATGTCGGCGCCCGCCGCCTCGCCGGTGATGGTGTAGGTGTCGCCGTCGACCTTCACCTCGGCCGAACCGACCTTGGCACCCATGGTGTTGCTGACCGCGAGCGCGTTTCCGTCGACCACCATGCCCAGCGACTCCACCTTCGGATTCGCCTCATCGCTCATCACGATGCCCAGGCCCTGCTGGCCGCCGATCGCGCCGCTGGCGACGTTGATCCGGCCGCCCTGCTTCACGCAGGTGACGGTGTTGAGGTCCAGGCCTTCGAGATCCTTGCCGTCGACCTTCACCTCCGTGCTGCCGCCGCTGCTCACGCCCGCCGCGCTGGCCGCGGGGGCACTTCCCTTGTCGTCCGAACAGCCCACCAGCACGGTGGCGCCGGCGACCAGTCCGATCAGACCCACAACAACGCGATTCATCGATCTACCCTTCGTTGGGACGTCGCCCCGATGGCGCCCGTCATGGCGGTAAGTCAAAACCGCACCGGTCGCTACCGATCCCAAACTTCTGTCGGCGCCCACCGGTACGGTTCGCAGGCGATGCGCAGATTCACGGTCGACGAGCGGCGGGCACGGCTGGCCCGTCGACACTTCCTCTGTGCGCCTGCGGACTCCGTCGGCGCCGTCGTCCACGGTGTGCTCGGGCTGCATGCGACCGATCCGGCCAGCCCGTACCTGTCGCTGTGGGCGCGGCTGGCGGGGTTCGCCGTCGCCGATCTGGACACCGAACTCTACGAGCGGCGCACGCTGGTCAAACATCTCGCGATGCGCAGGACGCTGTGGACCGTCCACGCCGGCGACATGCCGCTGATCCAGTCCGCGGCAAGCGATCGGGTCGGCGACACCGAGCGTCGCCGACTCATCGCCGACGCGCAGAAGGCCGGTGTCTGCAACGATGGCGACGCGTGGCTCGACGCGGCCCGCACGGCGGTCCTTACGCATCTGAGTAAGCATGGGGCGACGAGTGCGAAGGACCTGCGCGAGTCGCTGCCGGAGTTGGCAGGGTCGTGGGATCCAGCCCCGGGTAAGCGGTGGGGCGGCGAAACCCCGTTGGCACCGCGCATCCTGACCGTGCTGGCGGTGCGCGGCGACATCATGCGCGGCCCCAACGACGGGAAGTGGACGACGTCGCGACCCCGCTGGATTGCCAGCGCCGAGTGGATCGGCACCGCCGGTGCCGCCGACCCGCAGACGGCCCGCTCCGAGGTCGTGCGCCGCTGGCTTGCCGCATTCGGCCCGGCCACCCTGACCGACATCAAGTGGTGGTTCGGCAACACGGTGACCTGGGCGCGAGAAGCGTTGCGGGACATCTGCGCGGTCGAGGTCGACCTCGACGGCACACCGGGTTTCGTCCTACCCGACGATCTCCACGCGGAACCCGAACCCGAACCGTGGTGCGCACTGCTGCCCGGTCTGGACGTCACGACGATGGGCTGGTTCGACCGCGACTGGTACCTCGGACCGCACCGGGCGCAGGTGTTCGACCGGAACGGCAACGGCGGTCCCACGGCATGGTGCGACGGCAGGATCGTCGGTGCCTGGGCTCAGGACGGTGCCGGGCGGGTCGAGCTGCGGTTGCTCGAGGACGTGGGTCGCTCGGCGCAGGGCCGGTTGCGCGAGCGCGCCGACCAGCTGACCGAGTGGCTCGACGGAGTACGGGTCAGCCCGCGGTTCCCGTCGCCGCTTTCGAAGGCTTAACGCCGAAGCTGAAGATCTGCACGAGATTTCGCTGAATTCTCGAACACAAGCTCAGTTTCGACGGGTGGTCAGGCGCTGACCTTGCTGCGTTTGGCGTTGCGCGCCTTGGGTTTCGGCCGTTCGACGCCCAGACACTCGGCGAGGAAGTGGCCGGTGTAGCTGTCGGGATTGGCGGCGACGTCCTCGGGTGTCCCGGACGCGACCAGGGTGCCGCCGCCCGCTCCGCCCTCGGGCCCCATGTCGACGATCCAGTCCGACGTCTTGATCACGTCGAGGTTGTGCTCGATGACGATGACCGTATTGCCTTTGTCGACAAGTCCGTTGATGACCTTGAGCAGCTTGCGGATGTCCTCGAAGTGCAGACCGGTGGTCGGCTCGTCGAGGATGTACACCGTGCGCCCGGTCGACCGCTTCTGCAGCTCGGAGGCCAGCTTCACGCGCTGGGCCTCACCACCGGACAGCGTCGGGGCCGGTTGGCCCAGCCGCACGTAGCCCAGACCGACGTCGACGAGCGTCTTGAGGTACCGGTGTATCGAGGTGATCGGGGCGAAGAACTCGGACGCCTCCTCGATCGACATGTCGAGGACCTCGGCGACGGTCTTGCCCTTGTAGTGCACCTCAAGCGTCTCGCGGTTGTACCGGGCGCCGTGGCACACCTCGCACGGCACGTACACGTCGGGAAGGAAGTTCATCTCGATCTTGATGGTGCCGTCGCCGGAACACGCCTCGCAGCGACCGCCCTTGACGTTGAAGGAGAACCGCCCCGGTTGATACCCGCGCACCTTGGCCTCGGTGGTGGCCGCGAACAGCGTGCGGATCTTGTCGAAGACGCCGGTGTAGGTGGCGGGGTTGGACCGCGGTGTGCGCCCGATCGGGGACTGGTCAACCCGAACGAGTTTGTCCAGCTTGTCCAAACCCGTGACCCGGGTGTGGCGGCCCGGCACCTGCCGGGCACCGTTGAGCTTGTTCGCCAGCACTGATGCCAGGATGTCGTTGACCAACGTCGACTTACCCGAGCCCGAAACACCGGTGACCGCCGTCAGCACGCCGAGGGGAAAGGACACGTCGATCTCGCGCAGGTTGTGCTCGCGGGCGCCGACGACCGTCAGCAACCGCTTCTTGTCGACCGGCCGCCGGATCGCCGGCACCTCGATCTCTTCCTTGCCCGAAAGATAGGCGCCGGTAAGCGATTCCGGGTTCTTCAGCAGCTCGTCGTAGGGCCCGCTGTGCACGATCTGACCGCCGTGCTCCCCCGCCGCGGGACCGATGTCGACGACCCAGTCGGCGTGGGCGATCGTGTCAAGATCGTGCTCGACGACAATCAGCGTGTTTCCCAAATCCCGCAGCCGGACGAGCGTGTCGATCAGCCGGCGGTTGTCCCGCTGATGCAGCCCGATCGACGGTTCGTCGAGCACGTAGAGCACCCCGACGAGGCCCGACCCGATCTGGGTGGCGAGCCGGATGCGTTGCGCCTCACCGCCGGACAGCGTGGCGGCGGCCCGCGAGAGCGACAGGTAGTCCAGTCCGACGTCGAGCAGGAAGCCCAACCGTGACTGGATCTCCTTGAGCACCTGACCCGCGATGGCCTGCTCGCGTGCGCCCAGCGTCAACGCGTTGAGAAACTCCGAGCATTCGGCGATCGACAGCTCGGCGACCTCGGCGATGGACTTCGGCCCGAACTCCCCTGCGGTCAGGGTCACCGCGAGGATTTCGGGCTTGAGCCGCGTGCCCTCACACTCCGGGCAGGGCACATCGCGCATAAAGCCTTCGTAACGCTCCTTCATCTGCTCGGAGTCCGTCTGCTCCATCCTGCGCTGCAGGAACGCCATCACGCCCTCGAAATCGGCGTAGTACGAACGGGTTCGGCCGTAACGGTTCTTGTACCGCACGTGCACCTGCTCGTCGCAGCCCTCGAGGATCGCCCGGCGCGCCTTGGCGGGCAGCTTCCTCCACGGCGTGTTGACATCGAACCCGAGCGCGTCACCGAGCCCCGCCAGCATCCGGGTGAAGTACTCCGCGGTCTGCCCCATCGACCAGGGCGCGATCGCCCCCTCGGCCAGGGTCAGGTCCGGGTCCGGCACCACCAGTTCCGGATCGACCTCCTTGCGGATGCCCAGGCCAAGACATTCGGGGCAGGCGCCGTAGGGCGAGTTGAACGAAAACGAGCGCGGCTCGAGATCGTCGACGGCCAGCGGATGTCCGTTGGGGCAGGCCAGCTTCTCGGAGAACCGCTGTTCGCGGTGCGGATGGTCGTCCTCGCGGTCGACGAACTCCAGCACGACGATGCCGTCGGCCAGATTCAGCGCCGTCTCGATCGAGTCCGTCAGCCGCTGCTTGGCGCTCGCCTTCACCGTCAGGCGGTCGACGACCACCTCGATGTCGTGTTTCTCCTGCTTCTTCAGCTTCGGCGGATCGGTGAGCGGATACACCACACCGTCGACGCGCACGCGGCTGTAGCCCTGCGTGTTCAGCTTGTCGAACAGGTCGACGAACTCGCCCTTGCGGGTGCGCACCACCGGAGCGAGCACCTGGAAACGCAGGCCCTCGTCCATCGCCAAGACCTGGTCGACGATCTGCTGCGGCGTCTGGCGGGCGATGCGCTCACCGCAGATGGGGCAGTGCGGGGTGCCCGCGCGGGCGTACAACAGCCGCAGGTAGTCGTAGACCTCGGTGATGGTGCCGACCGTCGACCGCGGGTTGCGGTTGGTCGACTTCTGGTCGATGGACACCGCAGGCGACAACCCCTCGATGAAGTCGACGTCGGGTTTGTCCATCTGACCGAGGAACTGGCGGGCGTAGGCCGACAGCGACTCGACGTAACGGCGCTGGCCCTCGGCGAAGATCGTGTCGAAGGCCAGTGACGACTTCCCCGAACCCGAGAGGCCGGTGAAGACGATCAGCGCGTCACGTGGTAAATCAAGATCGACACTTCGCAGGTTGTGCTCGCGCGCACCCTTGACGACAAGGCGGTCAGCCACCCGGTTTTTCCTCCCGCAGAGATAGTTCAAAACCACTCTATGTGGACCCACCGACAAGCCCCAGACCAGCCGGATACCGTGAGGACATGACCGTCGTCGACGACAACTACACCGGCCACGTCGAACCAGGCACAGGGGCCCGGCGCACGCTTCCGAACGCCTCGATCGTCAAGGTCTCGGTCGGCCCGATGGACAACAACGCCTACCTGATCACGTGTTCCCGAACAGGCGAAACGCTTCTGATCGACGCCGCCAACGATGCGCCGACACTGCTTGAAGTGATCGAGAAGCACGCCCCGAAACTGTCGCTGATTGTGACGAGCCACCAGCACTTCGACCACTGGCAGGCGCTGGAAGAAGTGGCCAAGGTCACCGGGGTGCCGACGGCGGCGCACCAACTCGACGCCGACCCGCTGCCGGTCCGGCCCGATCGGCTCCTCGCCCACGGCGACACCGTCGACATCGGCGAGCTGTCCTTCGACGTCATCCACCTGCAGGGCCACACCCCCGGTTCGGTGGCGCTCGCGCTCGACGGCGCCGACGAGGCCACCCACCTGTTCACCGGCGACTGCCTGTTTCCCGGCGGTGTCGGCAAGACGTGGGAGGACGGGGCTTTCGACCAGTTGCTCGGCGACGTCACCCGCCGCGTGTTCGACGTTTACGACGACTCGACGGTTGTCTACCCGGGCCACGGCGACGACACCACGCTCGGCACGGAACGGCCGCATCTGGCCGAGTGGAAAGAACGCGGTTGGTAGACGCGCCGATCGCGGTCGTCACAGGTGCCAGCCGCGGCGCCGGACGCGGGATCGCGCACGCGCTGGGCAGCCAGGGCTGCACGGTGTATGTCACCGGGCGCACCGAGCGCGCAGGCGAGTCCGTGCTCGACGGCACGATCCACGAGACCGCCAAACTCGTCACGGCCGCAGGCGGCACCGGAATCGCCGTCCGCGTCGACCATGCCGACGACGAGCAGACGAGGGCCCTGTTCGAGCGGGTCGGACGGGACCAGGGCCGGCTGGACATCCTGGTGAACAACGCGGTGATCATCCGCGAGGAGATGATGGGCCGAACCCGGTTCTGGGAAGAGCCCGTCAACGGCATCGACACCCTCGAGGTCGGCCTGCGCAGCAGCTACGTCGCGACCGTGTACGCGGCCCCGCTGATGCTCGCGCAGCGGCGCGGGCTGGTGGTGTTCACCTCCGCGCCCGGTGCCGCCCACTACGTGTTCGGCCCGGCATACGGCGTTCACAAAGCGGGCACCGACAAGATGGCCGCCGACATGGCCGTCGACTTCAAGGACTTCGGCATCGCCACCGCCTCCATCTGGATGGGGGTGCTGCTGACCGAACGCTTCAAGAAGCTGGTCGCGAGCGCGCCCGACAAACTCGCCCACCTGCTCGACAACACCGAGACACCGGAGTTCACCGGGCATCTGATCTGGGCCCTGTACAACGACCCCCAGTTGATGGACAAGAGCGGCCAGACCTTCATCGGCGCGGAGTTGGCCGCGCAGTACGGCATCGACGACGCCGGAGGCCGCAGGCCGCCGTCGTACCGGGACCTGCACGGAATCCATCCGATCCGCCAATTCGATCGCGTCCTGCGGTGACCCGGGCGTGCGGCCCCCGGCGTTATTGAGCGGCCATCTGACGCTCGGCCGTGTGAACTTCGATAGATTGCCTGGTGACGAAGAAAGGGCAGACATGAACACCGATCAGTTGAAGAAGGCGCAGAGCGGCGCCGGGTTCATCGCGGCACTCGACCAGAGCGGCGGCAGCACCCCCAAGGCGCTGAAGCTCTACGGGATCGCCGAGGACGCCTACTCCGGCGACGACCAGATGTTCGACCTCGTGCACGAGATGCGCACCCGGATCATCACCAGCCCCGCCTTCGACGGCGACCGCATCATGGGCACCATCCTGTTCGAGCAGACGATGGACCGCGAGATCGAGGGCCGTCCGACCGCCGACTACCTGTGGAACGTCAAGAACATCGTTCCGTTCCTCAAGATCGACAAGGGTCTCAACGATGAGCAGGACGGCGCGCAGACGATGAAGCCGATGCCCGGCCTCGACGAACTGCTCGACCGCGCCGCGGCGAACGGGGTCTTCGGGACCAAGGAGCGTTCGGTCATCAAACTGCCCGGCTCCGGTCTGGACGCGGTCGTCGCCCAGCAGTTCGAGGTCGCCGAGCAGGTACTCGCCAAGGGCCTGGTGCCGATCATCGAGCCCGAGGTCGACATCAAGAGCGCGAAGAAGGCGGAGGCCGAGGAGCAGCTCAAGGCCGCGCTGCTCGACGGCGTTGGCAAGCTCGGCGACAAGAAGGTCATGCTCAAGCTCACGCTGCCCGACACCGACGACCTGTACAAGGATCTGGTCGAGCATCCGAACGTGCTGCGGGTCGTGGCGCTGTCCGGCGGCTACAGCCGCGACGAGGCGAACGAGAAGCTGTCGCGCAACATCGGTGTCATCGCGAGCTTCTCGCGCGCGCTGACCGAGGGCCTGACCGCCCAGCAGAGCGACGAAGAGTTCAACTCCACGCTCGACCAGGCGATCGCGAGCATCGCTAAAGCGTCGAGCACCTGATCTCGCTGCGGGGCTACGCGTCGGCGGTCCTCGCCGGCGCGTTCCCCGCGCTCGCGTTCCCGGCGCCTGCCCTATGGTGGCTGGCCTGGATCGGGCTGGTCCCGCTGCTGCTCGTGCTCCGAGCGGCGCCGACGGCTGGACAGTCCGCCGCGCGAGCCTGGTTGGCGATGGCGGCGTTCGTCGGCGCCACCCAATACTGGCTGTGGCCGAGCACCGGTCCCCCGCTGCTCGTGCTCGCCGCCGGACTCGGTGCGCTGTGGCTGCCCTTCGGGTGGGCGGCGCACCGCCTGCTCTCCGGCGACGTCAATGCCGTTCGGGCCGTCAGCGCCGTAGCGGTATTGCCCAGCCTGTGGGTGCTCGCGGAAGCGGTCCGATCGTGGGACCGGCTCGGCGGGCCATGGGCCGCCCTTGGCGCATCGCAGTGGAATCAACCCGCCACACTGGCGCCCGCCACGCTGGGCGGCGTGTGGCTCGTCAGCTTCCTGGTGGTGGCGGTCAACACCGCGGTTGTCGCGGCCCTGGTGCGGCGTTCGGCGGCGCCGGCGGTGCTTGCGGTGGTTCTTCTGGCGGTCGGTCCGGCCTGGTTCTGGTGGGGGCCGACACCCACGTCCGGCCCGACGGTCCGCGTCGCGCTCGTCCAACCGGGTGACGTCGCCGAATCTACGGCGCGACAGGCCGCGAGCGAGGCCCTGACCTCGGAGCTGGCCGGGCAACCACTCGACCTGGTCGTATGGGGTGAGAGCAGCGTGGGCGTGGACCTGGCGGCCCACCCGGAAGTCACCGCGCGGCTCGCCGCCCTTTCGCGGCGCGTCGGTGCGGACCTGCTGGTCAACGTCGACGCCCGGGCGGCATCGGGCGGCATCTACAAGTCGTCGGTGCTGGTCGGACCGGGCGGTGTGCAGGGCTCCTACGCGAAGACGCGCCTGGTCCCCTTCGGCGAATACGTGCCGCTGCGACCCCTGATCGGCTGGGCCACGTCGGACACCCAGGCCGCGGGCGAGGATCGCAGCCGCGGGGAAGGACCCGTCGTCCTGGACACCGACGTCGTCGCGATCGGACCGCTGATCAGCTTCGAGACGATGTTCTCCGACCTCGCGCGGGCAGCGGTCCGACGGGGAGCGGAGCTCCTCGTCTACCAGAGTTCGACGTCGTCATACCAAGGCAGTTGGGCGCAACCGCAGTTGGCGGCGATGCCCGCCGTACATGCGGTCGAAACGGGCCGTCCCGCGGTCCACGCCGCGTTGTCGGGGGTCAGTTCGGCGTTCGATGCCCGCGGCCGCCGGCTGGCATGGATGCCGGCCGCCGAGCGGGAGGTCACTGTCGTTGGCGTTCCGCTGGACGCGCGGACGACCCTTTACCAGCGGTGGGGCGACTGGACGATCGTGGCGGCGCTGGTGGTGGTTACGGCGTGGTGTGCACAATCAGCACATCGCTCTTGGAGCGGCGTGCGACGTTGGCGGGAACGGAACCGAGCAACCGGCCGGCGATCGTGGACAGGCCGACGTTACCGACGACCAGCAGATCTGCCTTGACCTCCTCGGCGAGTTCGACCAGCGCGTCGACGGGGGCGCCGACGATGGCCTTCTCCTCGACGTTCGTGGCACCGGCCTGGTGGGCGCGTTCCTTCGCCTCGCGCAGGATCGCGTAGATCGGCGCGTTGCCGGACATCTTGTAGCCCTCGTCCTTGAGCACGTCGGCCGCGCGCTGATCTTCGTTCTGGGGGAAGTACGCCGTGGCGATGACCAGCTTGGCGTCACCGGCGATCTGACCCGCTTTCTCGACCGCGCGCAACGACGAGTCCGATCCGTCCGTGCCAACCAAGACGGTCTGATAGGCGCTCATCCATATCCTCCCAGTTTCAGTTCGTTGCCACCCGGAACAGTAGCCGCTCAGGTGGCATTTGCCTGCGATTTCGTCCTACTTCGCACCCAACGTCACGCTGGACCGGCCCAGGTGACGCCGCCTACACCCGGCCGCGCGAAGCGATCGCCGGCGGCGTCGGTACCTCGGTCGTCGTGACTTTCATACCGCTTCGGCGAGCGCTGCGCGAGCGCGCACGCTAGCGTTTTGCCGTTCGCGGGAAGGGTGGGTAACAGGGCGTGGATCTGTCGCTGGGA
Source organism: Mycobacterium sp. 852002-51152_SCH6134967 (assembly GCF_001667105.1). Taxonomy (NCBI): domain Bacteria; kingdom Bacillati; phylum Actinomycetota; class Actinomycetes; order Mycobacteriales; family Mycobacteriaceae; genus Mycobacterium; species Mycobacterium sp. 852002-51152_SCH6134967. The sequence continues at coordinate 50,550 of NZ_LZIK01000071.1, forward strand.
CCGCACCGCCTCGCGCGTCTCGACCCGTCGGGATCCCTTCGCGCCGGCCGGTTCGACGCCGCGCTGACGGCACTGTTCGCGGTCGCGGTGTCGGCGGCGGGTGCGGCTCGGCCGTCGCTGTGGTTTGACGAGGCGGCCACGATCTCGGCGTCGACGCGGTCGATCCCCCAACTCTGGGGCCTGCTGCACAACATCGACGCGGTGCACGGCCTGTACTACCTGCTGATGCACGGGTGGTTCGCGGTGTTTCCGGTCACCGAGTTCTACTCCAGGCTGTCGAGCTGCCTCGCGGTCGGGCTGGCGAGCGGCGGCCTCGTCGTCCTGGCGCGCCGCTTCGCCTCGCGGACGACGGCCGTATGTGCGGGCATCGTGTTGGCGATCCTGCCGCGCGTCACGTGGGCGGGTATCGAGGCGAGGTCCTATGCGCTGACCGTGGCCGCGGCGGTCTGGCTGACGGTGTTGTTGCTGCTCGCGGTCCGCCGCAACGCCGGATGGCTGTGGGTCTGCTACGGGCTGGCGCTGGTCGGGTCGTCGCTGCTGAACATCTTCGTCGTGCTGATGGTGCTCGTGCACGCCGTGACGCTGGCCGCGGTGGCGGCACCGCGAGCGGTCGCGCGCCGGTGGATCGTGACGGCCGCGGTGGCCATCGCGGTCCTGGCCCCGTTTCTGGCGTTCAGCAGGACGCAGGTCGCCCAGGTGCGGTGGATCTCGCCGCCGGGCTGGCACACGGTCGCAGAAGTGCTGCAGGAGCAGTACTTCGACCACAGCGTGGCGTTCGCGGTCACGGCCGGGCTGGTGCTGGCGCTGCTCGCGATGCGACGGTTCCGGCCGACGGATCGCGGCGTCCGGTCGCTGGTGGGGATCAGCGCTGCGTGGATCGTGCTTCCGACGGCAGTGCTGCTGATGTACTCCGTGTGGTGGGAGCCCGTGTACTACCCGCGCTATCTGAGCTACACCTCGCCGGCGATGGCGCTGCTGTTGGCGGTCGGCATCACCGCGGTCGCCAGAACGCGTGAGGCCGTCGCGGTGGTGCTGACGGTGCTGGCGGTGGCGGCGACCCCGAACTATCTGCTCGCACAACGAGGTCCTTACGCCAAGGAGGGCATGGACTTCAGCCAGGTGGCCGACGTCTTGACGGCGAACGCCTCCCCCGGCGACTGCCTGGTCCTCGACAACACCACCAACTGGGCGCCCGGCCCGATTCGCCCGTTGACGGCAGCGCGCCCCGAGGCGTACGCGGCCCTCGTCGACCCCGGCCGCGGTCGCCGCGCAGCGGATCGAAACCGCTTGTGGGACTTCCATCTTGGGATCTGGGGTGTGGCCGACCGGCTTCGGCCCTGCACCGTGTTGTGGACGGTGTCACAACGCGATGCCACCGTCCCGGATCGGGAGAGCGGGCGCGCGCTAGACCCGGGACCGCGTCTGCGCCGAGCGCCTGCGTACCGGGTGCCGCAGGCGATGGGCTTTCGGATCGTCGAGCGCTGGCAGTTCAGCTTCGCGCAGGTGGTCAAGTCGACCCGGTAGCGCGAGTGGCGGCTGTATAACCGGGTAACCGTTCCCCATGCCCGCAAGGCCAGCCCACACCGCGGCGGAGTTCGTACCCGAGACCCGCGAGCTCGATGCGCTCGCCGACGCCGCGCACGGTTGCAAGGGATGCGATCTGTACCTCGACGCAACGCAGGTCGTGTTCGGCGGCGGTTCCTCCAGCGCGGACATGATGCTGGTCGGCGAGCAGCCCGGCGATCAGGAGGACAAGGCCGGACAGCCGTTCGTCGGCCCGGCGGGCAAGCTGCTGGACAAGGCGCTGGTGCAGGCCGGTATCGACCGTGAACGGGTGTACGTGACCAATGCGGTCAAGCACTTCAAGTTCACACTGCCCGAACGCGGCAAGCGGCGGATCCACAAGACCCCGGGCCGCACGGAAGTCGTGGCATGCCGACCGTGGCTGCTGGCCGAGCTGGATGCCGTCAGACCCGAGGTGCTCGTGCTGATGGGTGCGACCGCCGCACAGTCGCTGCTGGGCAGCAAGTTTCGGCTGACCGCACACCGCGGCCAGGCGCTGGAACTCCCGGCGATCGAGGAGCTCGACGTCGCACCCGAAGTCGCCGTGACCGTGCATCCGTCATCCGTGCTGCGCGGGCCACCGCAGGATCGGGAGAAAGCCTTCGACGCGCTGGTGTCCGATCTGCGGTTCGCCGACGGCCTGCGTGCACGCGGCTGACTCTTATCGCGCCCAACGTGAGGTTGTGACCGAAGATTCGAGCTCAGTTCGACAACAAGCTCACGTTCGGCGCCGTTGGCGGCAATTCCGCTAGCAGGCGGCCGGCGGCACCCACATCGAGACGGCGGGAGGCACCCAGGCGCAGGGACCGCCGTAATGCGGACCGTAGTAGGCCGGGCCGTCCCAGCGCGGACCACGACGCTTGTCCCAGTCGTCCCAGTCATCCCACTTGTCGAGCTTCCAGGTCACGCCTGGTGTGCTGGTCACCGCTACCTCGGCGTTGGCGACACCCGCTCCGACGCCCAAGGCAGTGAACGCCAGTGCACCGACAAGTCCCGCTTGCACTCCGACCTTCTTTACGCTCACGACCAATCCCTCACTACTGCAATGAATTATCGGTTCCCACCCGCGTCGATCCTATACGCGCGATCCTCGTTCGACGATCCCGCCTGCGCCCGGCGTGGCTCACTTCGCAACAGCAAAGCCCGGCGCAAAGCCGTCCAGAGTGCGCTGAATTAGGCTGTCGCACAGTTCGGTTGGGAGACGTCAGTTTGCCAGCCGGAGGCGGTCTGGTGAGCTTTGGCGTCCTCGGCTAAAGCGGCTCACCACAGCGCGGCCGGCCGCTTCGCGTCGACGCGATCAAGCCCAGCGCGGCAAGCCCGGCGAATGCGGCGAGTAGCCACCGCGCCGGCGTCGCATCGCCGTTGTCGGTCATGTTCACCAGCACTCCGGCCAGCCCCGCGCCGAAGGCGCCGGAAATCAGCTGAACGGTGTTGATCGCCGCGGCCGCGGTGGGCCCCTCCGACGGGTCGTCCACCCGGCTCATCGCCCATGCCGACAGATGCGGCCACGCAATCCCGATCCCGGTGCCCGCCACGATCAGCGCGACCGCCCATACCGCTACCGCGGCGGGCGATGCGTCGTCGCGCATGGCCACCGCCGTGAGGGCGAGACCGGTGGCCATCACCGCCGGCGCGATGGCGACCGTGCGCTTGATCGCGCGCCGGTCGCTCATCGAGGCACTGCCGATCTCACCGACCGTCCAACCGAGCGCCAGGCCCGCCCCGAGAAAACCCGCCGAGACCGGTGTGAGATCGGCCAGTCGCTGACCGAACAGCGGGATGTACATGTCCGCCATCGTTGCGGCCATCAACACAGCGAGGGTCAGATAAATCCACTTCAGCGGCCCGCGCCCGAAAGCGCTGGGCGGCAACACCGCTGCGGGTTGGCGCCGATCGACGAACAAGAACACCGCCACCATGACGGCGCCCAAGCCCAGCAACGCGACCGTGAGCCACACATCGCGCGGGATACCGGCCGCGCTGACGGCCAACGCCGCACCACCCAACAACATCAACGACCACACGGGAATCGGTGTCCGCGGCGCATCGACGTCGGCGCCCGTGCGTCTGGGCAACGCCAGCGGGACCAATACACCGATGGCCACGGTCAGAATCGCCAGCGCACCGAAAGCCCAACGCCACGAACCATACTGGGAGAACAGACCCCCGGCGGCGGGACCCAGCAGCGTCCCGACGCCCCACATCGCCGACACCAACGCCGACGCCTTGGTCCACAACCACTCGGGCAACGCCGTATTGATCACCGCATAGCCCAACCCGGCCAGCAGCCCGCCCGCCAGCCCCTGCACCGTGCGCCCCACGAGCAGGGCTTCCATCGTGGGCGCCGCGGCGCAGGCCAGGCTGCCCAGACCGAATACGCTGAGCGCCCCCAGATACGACACCCGCGGCCCGAAACGCATCAACGTCGAGTGCACCGTGGTCGCCGCGACCACCGAAGCGACCAGATACACCGTCGTCACCCATGCGTACAGCCGGTAACCGCCGATGTCGGCCACCGCGCTGGGCATCAGGCTGATGGTGAGGAACTCGTTGGTGGCATACAGCGCGACGCCGCCGGCCAGGACGGTGCTGGCGCCGAGGTACTTCGGCCCCAACAGGTCGCGCCAGCGTCCCGCAGGGGTCGTCGGCGCGGTGTCGGTCACGCCGGACACGCTACGAGCTCAACCGTCGTTCAGGTCAAGCGGCGACCTCAGTCGGCAGGAGTGATGAGCCCGTAGTGGCCGTCGTAGCGGTGGTAAAGCACGGCTGCACGACCTTGCGCCGCGTGGATGAAGAACATGAACGGCAGCCCGAGCATGCCCATCCGCTCGGCGGCCTGCTCGACGGTGTGGCATGGCGGCGGGTGGGGGCTGATCGTCAGCGGCAGTTCAAACGGTGCCAGTTCGTCTTCCGAAGCCGGTTGCACCTGCGCCAGCCGGTATTCGGACGGACCGCTCCTGTAGAGGACGCTCGCCATCTGAGTGCGCTCCTCGGTGAACAGGTGGAAGTCGTAGTCGAGCAGGTTCATCTCCATCGCCGCCTCGTCCACCGTGCACGGCGCCAGGGTGAACGACTTGCGCCGCACAATTTGGCGCTCCTCGGGCGGAAGGGCAAGGCGGTTGGGTTGCTGCGCGGATTCGTCGGTGTCCTGCGGAGCTCGCACCGTTCGGCCGTCGCGGCGAGCCTGCCAGTGCTCGGCGGCACGCCGGAGCTGGCTTCGAAGGCGCTCCCCGAGGCGGTCGATCGCATCGCGCGCGGTGTCGCCCGAAGCCTGAGCGCGGACCAGTCGGCCGTCGACGTCGAGATTGGCTTGCGCGATGACCGGACGTTCCAGTTCCGGGTCGCCATGGCGCGTCAGCTTCACGTGGGCATGTGTCAACGGTCGGTGCGCGAACCGGCTGACGTCGTCGATCTTGCTCCGCGCGTAGTCGGCCGCGCCGGGAAGATCACCGCGCGTCGTCACGTCGACGTGGACTGGCGATTCGATATCGGTTCTGTCACTCATACTTTCGTTTGTACGCGAGGCGACCGGCCGGGACTAGGGCCGAAGGTCCCGACGGGGTCCGTCCTACTTCAAACCCGCGGCGTCCATGCCGCGCAGTTCCTTCTTCAGGTCGTGGATCTCGTCGCGGATGCGCGCGGCCAACTCGAACTGCAGATCCCGCGCTGCGGCCATCATCTGTTCGGTCAGGTCCCTGATCAGATCGGCCAACTCGGCTCGCGGCATGTTCGAGGTGTCACGGCCCTCGATGATGCCTGCGCTGACCGCCCGCCCGGGCTCGCCCTGCGCCCTGCGGCCGCGCGACGCGTTCCGTCCCGAACCGCCCACTTCGACGTCGTCGGCTTCGCGGTACACCTGGTCGAGAATGTCGGCGATCTTTTTGCGCAACGGTTTCGGATCGATGCCGTGGGCCTCGTTGTAGGCGATCTGCTTGGCACGCCGGCGCTCGGTCTCGTCGATGGCTTCCCGCATCGAATCGGTGATGTTGTCGGCGTACATGTGCACCTCGCCCGACACGTTGCGGGCGGCGCGGCCGATGGTCTGGATCAGGCTGCGGGTCGACCGCAGGAACCCCTCCTTGTCCGCGTCGAGGATCGCGACCAGCGACACCTCCGGCAGGTCGAGACCCTCGCGCAGCAGGTTGATGCCGACCAGCACGTCGTAGTCGCCGAGGCGCAGTTGGCGCAGCAATTCGACGCGACGCAGCGTGTCCACCTCGGAGTGCAGGTAGCGAACCCTGATCCCCATCTCGAGCAGGTAGTCGGTCAGGTCCTCGGCCATCTTCTTGGTCAGCGTGGTCACGAGCACCCGCTCGTCGCGCTCGGTGCGCGTGCGGATCTCCCCGATCAGGTCATCGATCTGCCCCTTCGTCGGCTTCACGACCACCTTGGGATCCACCAAACCCGTCGGACGGATGACCTGTTCGACGAACTCACCGCCGGACTGGCTGAGCTCGTACGGTCCCGGCGTCGCCGACAGGTACACGGTCTGCCCGATGCGGTCGGCGAACTCCTCCCAGGTGAGCGGGCGGTTGTCGACGGCCGAGGGCAACCGGAAGCCGAAGTCGACCAGGTTTCGCTTACGCGACATGTCGCCTTCGTACATGCCGCCGATCTGCGGCACCGTCACGTGTGACTCGTCGATGACCAGCATGAAGTCTTCGGGGAAGTAGTCCAGCAGCGTGGCGGGCGCGGAACCGGCGGGCCTGGCGTCGATGTGACGCGAGTAGTTCTCGATACCCGAGCAGAAGCCGACCTGGCGCATCATCTCGATGTCGTAGTTGGTGCGCATCCGCAGCCGCTGCGCCTCCAGCAGCTTGCCCTGGCCCTCGAGCTCGGCCAGCCGCTCCTCGAGTTCCTGTTCGATGGTCGAGATCGCGTGCGCCATGCGCTCCGGGCCCGCGACGTAGTGGGTGGCCGGGAAGATCCGCAGCGAGTCGACCTTGCGGACGACGTCTCCTGTCAACGGGTGCAGGTAGTACAGCTCTTCGATCTCGTCGCCGAAGAACTCGATGCGGACCGCCAACTCCTCGTAGGACGGGATGATCTCGACGGTGTCTCCGCGCACGCGGAACGAGCCGCGGGTGAACGCCATGTCGTTGCGGGTGTACTGCACGTCGACGAGCAGCCGTAGCAGCGCGTCGCGCGGCACCTCGTCACCGATCTTGAGTTCGACGCTGCGGTCCAGGTAGGACTGCGGTGTGCCCAGGCCGTAGATGCAGGACACCGAGGCGACCACGACCACGTCGCGGCGGGACAGCAGGCTCGAGGTCGCCGAGTGGCGCAGCCGCTCGACGTCGTCGTTGATCGAGCTGTCCTTCTCGATGTAGGTGTCCGTCTGGGCGATGTACGCCTCGGGCTGGTAGTAGTCGTAGTACGAGACGAAGTACTCGACGGCGTTGTGCGGCAACATCTCCCGCAGTTCGTTCGCCATCTGCGCGGCAAGCGTCTTGTTCGGTTCCATCACCAGCGTCGGCCGCTGGACCCGCTCGATGAGCCACGCCGTCGTCGCCGACTTACCGGTGCCCGTTGCGCCCAGCAGCACCACATCGTGCTCGCCCGCCTTGATCCGGCGCTCCAGCTCGTCGATGGCGGCCGGCTGGTCGCCCGCCGGCGAATAGGGGCTGACCACCTCGAAGCGGTTGCCCGTGCGCACGATCGCATCGACGGGGCGGTACTCGGAGTGCGCGAGCACGGGGTGTTCAGTAGCGAAAGCCATAATCACTCAGGGTAAGCGCGTACTCCGACAAGTTCATTCCCGCTGCGGCCTATCCTGTTGTCATCCACGCTCCCAAACACGAGACGTTCGACCTCGTCGCCCGCACCAACACCGACCCGAAGGGCATCGTGCGGGCGGTCGACATCTACACGGTCCAGCCTTGGGGCCTCTACATGGCCCGTCCGACCCCGGGCCGGGCGCAGTTCCACTATCTGGAGTCCTGGCTGCTGCCTTCGCTGCGGCTGCGCGCGACGGTGTTCCACTTCAACGCAGGTCACGAGCTCGACCAGGACTACTACCTGGATGTGGGCCACTACACACCGGGCTCGAAGGTCTGGCACGCCGAAGACCACTACCTCGACCTGGCGGTTCGCACCGGCCGGGGCGTCGAACTCCACGACGTCGACGAACTGCTCACCGCGGTCCGGCACAACCTGCTGGCGCCCGAGACCGTAGAACAGGCGGTCCAGACCGCGGCGGCCGCGATCGACGGGCTGGCCAGGCACGACTACGACCTCAACCGGTGGCTTGGCGGTCTGGGCATGCCGCTCACCTGGCGCGACGAGTAGTCATGCCCGAACCACCCGACGTCGAGGGCTTCCGCAGGGAGCTGGCTGGCGCCTGAGCTGCCGGGGCGTCGCATCCGCCGCGTCGACGTGCGCGACGCGGAATGGCTTCGGGTAACGAACCACCTGCAGTTACCGATCTTGATGTCGATGGCTACCGCTACGAATTTGTCTGCCCAGGTACGGCCGGTATTCTCTCGTCGCATGTCCCCCACAACACGCATCCGGACCGCTGGCGCGACGGCCGCGGCGATGCTCGTGGGCTCGGTTCTGTTCCCGGGTGGCGCCGCGGCCCAACCGAGCGCCGAGACCGAGGCGCAGCCGGCGCCCGAAGTTCTGCACAACGTCATCTACCGAGCGCGTGCGGACGGTACCTCCCGCGGCGCGGTCGTCGCGTACAAGATGGACGACCACAACGTCAACAGCGCGCAGCCCACGCTGCTACCCGGTCAGACGTTCGAGGTGAACGCGGTGCTGGCCGACCCCCAACTGGCCGGCATGGAGATCTCCATCGAATGGCCCTACGGCTCCAACCTGCACTGCGAGATCCTCGTCGACGACCAGATCGTGGCCAAGGCCGACCAGTTCATCGCGCCGCGCCTGCTGCGGCCCAAGGACGACCCGATGTACGGGGTGCTGCAATGCGGTGCCCCGCTGAACCTGCCGACCGACGGGGCCGCCACCGCACCGACACCCGACGTCAGCACACCGTTGCCTCCCGAGGCTTAACGCCTCACGGCCGCCACCCGGTGGTGTCGGCCCACTCCCACGCACGCCGGTAGGCATCGAGGAACCAGGGCTCCTTCGCGTCGGCATAGGCGCCCGTGTGTACATGCCCCTCCTCGGCGACGCGCCGCTTCAACGCGACGTAGTCGGCCTGGACGCCGGGATTGGCACGCATCCAGTCCACGAACAGCAACGCGAACTGCTGGCCCGGCCATCCGTCGACGCGGATGTGAACGTTGGTCGGCCGCCCCGGATCGGCTGAGCAGTGAATGCGCTTGTGCCACAACGCATCATCGTTCGAATGATCGAACTCGGCGACCGTGCTGCGGGCATCCGGCTTGGCGACGTCGGCGGTGGCCTGTCCGCGCACGTAACCCGCGCCGGTCAGCGCGTCGTCCAGTTCGTCGGCATCCGCGAGCGAGGCGACCGTCACCTGGACGTCGATCACGTCCTTGGCGTCCATCCCCGGCACCGCCGTGGAGCCGACGTGGTCGACGCGGACGGCGCGGTGCCCGCATGCGGTGTTGAGCCGAGCCACGATGCGCCGCGCCTGATCGGGCCACGTCGGGTCGAATGGCACCAGGACGGGCTTGGAGTGTGCCGGCTGCTTTTCATGCAGGTTGTGGGCGAACGGCAGGATCCGCTCGTGCCACAGCGCGCGGGCCTGCTCGACCAGTTCACCCGCGGTGCCCGAGTTGTCGAGCCAGACGTCGGCGACGGCGCGGCGCTGCTCCTCGGTGGCCTGCGCGGCGATCCGCGCCCGGGCGTCCTCTTCGGTGAAGCCGCGGTACTCGAGCAGGCGCTTCACTCGCACCTCTTCGTCGGCGTGGACGATGACCACCAATGGAAACATCGGAGCCATACCGGATTCGACGAGCAGCGGGATGTCCTCGATGATCACGGCGTCGTCGGCCGCGGCCGCGATGAGCTCGGACCGGCGGTGGGCCACCAGCGGATGCACGATCCCGTTGAGGGTTTGACGCTTCTGTTCGTCGCTGAACGCGATCGCTGCCAGCGCGGGACGGTTCAAGGCGCCGTCCTCGTGCAGGATCTCCCTGCCGAACGCGTCGACGAGCTTGGCCAACCCTTCCGTCCCCGGTTCGACGACCTCGCGGGCGATCACGTCACCGTCGACGACGATTCCGCCCAGATCGCTAAAAGTCGAAGACACCGTCGATTTTCCGGCGCCGATACCGCCGGACAGCCCAATGCGCAGCACCGCACCAGTCTGTCAGGGCCGCTCGACGACGAAGGCCCCGGCTCGGTGAGCCGGGGCCTTCAGTCGTTACGAGTTAGGCGTTGCCTGCGAGCTTCTCACGCAGCGCCGCGAGTTGGGCGTCGCTGGCCAGCGAGCCGCCTGCCGACTGCTCCTCGCCGCGCGAGGCGCCGTTGGACCTGGAACCGGACGCCTCAACAGCTTCTGCTTCAGCAGCGGCGAACTTCTCCATCTGCGCGGTGTGCATCTTGTGCCGGCGCTCGGCCTCGGCGTAGCGGGACTCCCACTCCTCACGCTGCTTCTCGAAACCCTCGAGCCATTCGTTGGTCTCGGAGTCGAAGCCCTCCGGGAAGATGTAGTTGCCCTGCTCGTCGTAGCTGTCGGCCATGCCGTACTTGCTGGGGTCGAACTCCTCGGTGTAGTCCTCGTTGGCCTGCTTGAGGCTCAGCGAGATACGGCGTCGCTCCAGGTCGATGTCGATGACCTTGACCATCGCGTCGTCGCCGACCTGCACCACCTGATCCGGGACCTCGACGTGGCGCTCAGACAGCTCGGAGATGTGCACCAGGCCCTCGATGCCCTCCTCGACGCGGACGAACGCACCGAATGGCACCAGCTTGGTGACCTTGCCCGGCACGATCTGGCCGATCGCATGGGTGCGGGCGAAGTGGCGCCACGGGTCTTCCTGAGTCGCCTTGAGCGACAACGAAACCCGCTCGCGGTCCATGTCGACGTCGAGCACCTCGACGGTGACCTCGTCGCCCACCTGAACCACCTCGGACGGGTGGTCGATGTGCTTCCAGGACAGCTCGGAAACGTGCACCAGGCCGTCGACGCCGCCGAGGTCGACGAACGCACCGAAGTTGACGATGCTGCTGACGACGCCCTTGCGGATCGCGCCCTTCTGCAGCTGGTTGAGGAACTCGCTGCGGACCTCGGACTGGGTCTGCTCCAGCCATGCGCGGCGGCTCAGCACGACGTTGTTGCGGTTCTTGTCGAGCTCGATGATCTTGGCCTCGATCTCCTTGCCGATGTACGGCTGCAGATCGCGGACGCGACGCATCTCGACCAGCGACGCGGGCAGGAAGCCGCGCAGGCCGATGTCGAGGATCAGGCCGCCCTTGACGACCTCGATGACGGTGCCCTTGACGGCCTCGTCCTTCTCCTTGAGCTCTTCGATGGTGCCCCAGGCCCGCTCGTACTGAGCGCGCTTCTTGGACAGGATCAGACGGCCTTCTTTGTCCTCCTTGGTGAGGACCAGGGCTTCGACCTCATCGCCCACGGAAACGACCTCGTTGGGGTCGACGTCGTGCTTGATGGAAAGTTCTCGGGACGGGATGACGCCTTCGGTCTTGTAACCGATGTCGAGCAGGACTTCGTCCCGGTCGACCTTGACGATGGTTCCCTCGACGATGTCGCCATCGTTGAAGTACTTGATGGTCTTGTCGATGGCGGCGAGAAAGTCCTCGCTCGAGCCGATGTCGTTGACGGCTACTTGCGGCGAGGTGACGGAGGGACTTGGCATGTGGTGGGTTGCTCCGGACAGGTTTGATCGTAGGGACTTAGGACATTCGAGTTATTGGCTCGGCGCGGGCGCCGACATCGTGCTCTGCACCCGCCGCGGAAGATGACGAAAACCACAGACAGGTACCCGTAGAGGCTACTCGACTGGGCACATGCTGGACAAACTCGGTCCCCACCGGCCGCTAGTCTGCTCTGGTGTCACATCCCGGCGCCCCGCATCACCCCTGGCTGCCTGCCCCGCCGTTTCAACGCAAGGTCCGCAAGGTCGGGGCGCCGCTGGCGGTGCTCATCCTGCTCGCCACCGTGGTCGGGCTCATCATCATCGGGCTGACGGCGCTGAACCCTGTCGGGGCCGGGATCGGGCTGGTGCTGTCGAGCCTGGCCATGGTGGTCGTGGTCCTGGCATACGTGTGGCTCGACCGCTTCGAGCCCGAACCGCCGCGTCTGTTGGCCTTCGCGTTCCTGTGGGGCGCCTCGGTCGCGGTGGTGTTGTCGGTGATTCTCGGCCTCTACCTCGAGTCGTTGATCGTGACGGGTGACTCCGACGGGGTCAGCGCGGTCTCGGTGGTGGTCATCGCCCCGGTCATCGAGGAAGCGGCAAAAGGCGCGTTCCTGCTGGTCATGATGACCGGCCGGCGTCGGCGCGAGCTGAACTCCCTGACCGACTGCCTGGTCTACGCGGGGTTGGTCGGCGCGGGATTCGCCTGGCTGGAGGACATCCTCTACATCGCCAGCGGAGAATCACTCGGAGACTCGCTGCTGACAGCCGCGCTACGACTGGTCATGGCACCGTTCGCGCATTCGCTGTTCACCACGTTCTTCGGGATCGGCGTCTACTTCGCTCTGCACCGCCGCGACGTATCCGCCAAGGCCGGCGCCGTTCTGCTGGGCTACCTGGCGGCGGTCTTCACCCACGCACTGTGGAACGGTTCGTCGCTGCTGGGCGTCGAGTGGTATCTCGGGGTGTATTTGTACTGGATGATGCCGCTGTTCGCGCTGGCGATCGTCCTGGGCGTGCAGAGTCGCCGTCGCGAGCAGGCGATCGTCGCCAGCAAGCTGCCCGGCATGGTGCAGGCCGGTCTCGTCACACCCGCCGAGGCCGCCTGGCTGGGCTCGCTACGGCACCGCAAGCTGGCGCTCGCCCAGGCCGCGCGCCAGGGAGGGCGCCCCGCCCGCAACGCGGTCAAACGGTTCGCCGGCCAGGTCGTCGAGTTGGCGTTCGTGCGAGACCGCATCGATCGCGGGTTCAGCGATCCGCGCGTGCAGGCGATGCTGGTCGAGGAGACCTACGCGCTCTACGCCGCCCGCGCGGCTGCGCCGGTGCTGCAGGCGATGGCCGGCTATCGCGGCGGGCGCTGACCGGCTCACCGCCTGCGCAGCAGCCAGCCGCCGGGGCGCCGGAACGCTTGCCACAACACCAGGCCCGCCTGCAGGCCGAGCGCGACCGAGATCATCGAGATGAATGTGACGCCCAGCGCGGAGTCACCGTCGGCGCCGAACAATTCGGCGATTCCGATCAAACCCATCGAGCCTGGGACCAGGAGCCAGAAGCCGGGCAGAATCAGGGTGAGCGCCGGCGGCGCTCCTCGGCGTCGGCTCAACAGCAGTGCACCCACGGTCAGCACCACGCCGCCACAAAAGCCGCTCGCGTAGCTGCCCAGCACCAAATCGCCGACGTACTGAGCAGTGAAGGCGGCGTAGGAGACCACCAGCAGCCACGGCAGAAACGACGTCGGCGGCCCGAGAAACAGCATGACGCCGACGGCGTAGACCGCGACCCCCAGCCAGGGGGCCCACGGCCCCAGTTTGTTCAACGGCTCGGCGCTCAGATGCGATACGTCCTCGCCGAGCAGCTGGGCGGCGATGAGGATTCCGAACGCCAACTGGGCCAATTGCGCGAACCCGGCCACCAGCCGACTGGAACCCGACACCGCGTCTCGGGCGGTGACCTCGATGACCGCCAGAGTGATCGCGGCGCCGGGCAGGAACATCGCCAGCGGGGGGATCAGTGCGCGCAGCCCGATGTGGTCGAGCCCGAGGTACTCGGCGACGGCGATACTCACCGCGGCCACGGAGAAAGCGCTGACAACCGGCAGAAGCTGGGCGAGCACACCGAAGCGCTGCCCCACCATGGCGAAAATCCCGACCATCAGACCGAGCGCGGTGGCGCCGAGCAGGTTCAGCGGCGTGGGCTCGAGCACCAGACCCAGACCGGCGCTCCACACTCCATATCCCAGTACGGTCAACCACGGCCGGAACCGGGGCCGCAAGGCCAGGATGCGGTCGAGTTCGGTGTCTCCCCCCGCGGGATCGATCGCGCCGCGCATGGCGTCGGAAACCAAGCGCGCCAACGGGAAAGCTTGGTCGAAACGCACATCGCGATCCAGATGGGCCGACTTCACGATCGTTCCCGAGCCGGTCGCCGGGCCGACGACCTGCACGGTGTTGGGTAGCACGATCACTTCGTTGGGAACGCCGTAAGCGGCGGAGGCGCGGCCCAGCATCTGCCGGATCAAGGTCACCGGGTAATTCGCCGCGGCCATGGCCGCACCCAGTCGGGCCAGGAACCGGATTTCGTCGTCTGTGGTCTTGCTGTCCATCACACGCGCCCGTGTCGGACCGTACCCGACGACCGGCTCGCTAGTGGGCTGCGGCGTCCCAGCTGCGCCCGTAACCGACGCTGACCTCCAGCGGCACGTCCAGCGGGTAGGCGTTGCCCATCTGCTCGCGGACCAGCGCCTCGACCGCCTCGCGCTCCCCGTCGGCGACCTCGAACAGCAGCTCATCGTGCACCTGCAGCAGCATCCGCGACTTCAGCCCCGCTTCTTTGAGCGCCGTGTCGACGTTGATCATCGCCACCTTGATGATGTCGGCGGCGCTGCCCTGGATCGGCGCGTTGAGCGCGGCACGCTCGGCGGCCTCGCGCACGTTGCGGTTGCTGCTGTCCAATTCCGGCAGATAACGCCGCCTGCCGAACACCGTCGACGTGTAGCCGTCCTTGCGCGCCTGGTCCACCACGTTGCGCAGGTAGTCGCGCACCCCGCCGAAGCGGTCGAAGTACTGCTCCATCTGGACCTTGGCTTCTTCGGTGGAGATCTTGAGCTGGGCGGCCAGCCCGTAGGCGCTCAGCCCGTAGGCCAGCCCGTACGACATCGCCTTGACTCGGCGCCGGAGTTCGGCGTTGACCTCGTCGATCGGCACCGAGAACGCCCGTGATGCGACGAAGGAGTGGAGGTCCTCGCCGGTGTTGAAAGCTTCGATGAGGCCCTCGTCCTTGGACAGGTGGGCCATGATGCGCATCTCGATCTGGCTGTAGTCCGCGGTCATCAGCTCCGCATAACCCTTGCCCACCACGAAGGCGTCGCGGATTCGGCGGCCGGCGTCGGTGCGGATCGGGATGTTCTGCAGATTCGGCTCGGTCGACGACAACCGCCCGGTCGCCGCGATGGTCTGGTTGAAGGTGGTGTGAATGCGGCCGTCGGAGGCCACCGAATTGAGCAGCCCGTCGACGGTGACCTTCAGCCGGGTCGCATCGCGGTGGGTCAGCAAATGTTGCAGGAACGGGTGGCCGGTCTTGTCGAACAGGGATTGCAGCGCGTCCGCGTCGGTGGTGTACCCGGTCTTGGTGCGCTTGGTCTTGGGCATCTCGAGTTCGTCGAACAGCACCACTTGCAGCTGTTTCGGCGAGCCGAGGTTGATCTGCTTGCCGATCACCGCGTAGGCAGCCTCGGCCGCGTCGCGGATGTGGTCGGCGAACTCGCTCTGCAGCTGCCCCAGTTGCTCGAGGTCCACCGCGATGCCCGCGGTCTCCATCTCGGCCAGCACCCGCTGCACGGGCAACTCCATGTTGCTGAGCAGAGCCAGCGAGTCGATGCGGGCGAGTTCCTCGTCGAGCGCGTCGGCAAGGTCCATCACCGCGCTGGCCCGCAGGATCACGGTCTGCACGGCCTGGTCATCGACGCCGTCATTGTCGTCGAGCAGCGAAAGTTGTTGTTGCTCTGGGTTTTCGGCGCGTAGCTCGCGCTTGAGGTAACGCAACGAGAGGTCGTCGAGCGCGAAGCTTCGCTGGCCTGGCCGGACCAGGTACGCGGCGAGCGCGGTGTCCGACGTGACGCCGGCGAGCTTCCAGCCTCTGCCTTCGAGGTCGTGCATCGCCAGTTTGGCCTCGTGCAGCGCTTTGGGCGGTCCAGGGTCGGCCAGCCACGACGCGAGGGCGGCCTCGTCGTCGTCGGTCAGCGCGGCGGTGTCGATGTAGCGCCCGTCGCCGTCGGCGGCGACGATCGCGAGCGCGGTCGCGTCCGCGTCGTAGGCCAGGTGCGTGCCGACGACCGCCATGCCGAACCGCTTGCCCGAGCTGTGCTCGGCCAGCCACGCGGCCAGCTCGCCCGCTTCCAGCGCCCCGCCGCGCACGTCGAAGCCCTGGTCGACCTCGGGATCGGCCGAGGCCAGGGTGTCGAACAGCCGATCGCGCAGAACGCGGAACTCCAGGTCGTCGAACAGCCGGTGGATCTGGTCGCGGTCCCACGGCTGCATGCGCAGGGTGTCGGGGGTCTGCGGCAGCGGGACGTCCCTGACCAGATCGGTCAGTTCCCGGTTGAGCACGACGCTGGACAGGTTGGCCCGTAACGCGTCGCCGACCTTTCCCTTGACGGTGTCGACGTTGTCGACCAACGCCTGCAGCGAACCGAACTCCGCGATCCACTTGGTCGCCGTCTTCTCACCGACGCCGGGGATGCCGGGCAGGTTGTCGCTGGGGTCGCCGCGCAGCGCCGCGAAGTCCGGGTACTGCTGCGGGGTCAAGCCGTACTTGTCCAGCACCGCGTCCGGGGTGAACCGGGTGAGCTCGCTGACGCCCTTGCGGGGGTACAGCACTGTGACGTCATCGCTGACCAACTGCAGCGAGTCGCGGTCTCCGGAGACCACCAGCACCCGGTAACCGCCCTGCTCGGCCTGCGTGGCCAGTGTGGCGATGATGTCGTCGGCCTCGAAGCCCGGTTCGGCGAGCACGGTGATGCCCAGCGCGCCGAGCACCTCCTTGGTGATGTCGATCTGGCCGCGGAACTCATCGGGCGTCGACGAGCGGCCGGCCTTGTACTCGGGGTACTTGTCCACGCGAAACGTCTGCCGCGACACGTCGAACGCGGCGGCGATGTGGCTGGGCTGCTCGTCGCGCAGCAGGTTGATCAACATGGCGGTGAAGCCGTACACCGCATTGGTGGTGAGCCCGCCCTGGGTCTTGAAGTTCTCGGCGGGCAGTGCGTAGAACGCCCGGTATGCCAGGGAATTGCCGTCGAGCAACATCAATGTCGGCTTCTGGTCCGTCGGCTGGGACGCCGCCTTCTTGGCGGTGGCGGTGGTGGCAGGGCTCACGGCCCTAACTCTAGGCACCGCCGCCGACATCGAGGCCACCGCCGCGGCGACCGACGTGGCCCGCGGACGTGGCCCGTGGATGTGCGGTTTCATCCGCGACTCGCCGGCGCGGTCGGATGAATTCGCACGCTCACGACGGTCAGACCCATGTCCCACTGAACTGGAACACGTTTCAGTTCTGCCGCTCCACTCGGTACTCTGAGCGGGTGTCAGCTTCCACTCAGCCCGCGATCGACGGTTGGTTCGCCACCGACGGGTCCGGAGCGCCCTATCTGATCGGCGGCAAGTGCCACCAGTGCGGCACGTATGTGTTTCCGCCCCGCGCCAACAACTGTCCCAATCCCGCGTGCGACGGTGACGAACTGGCGCAGGTGCCGCTGTCGCGGCGCGGAACTCTGTGGAGCTACACCGAGAACCGTTACGCTCCCCCACCGCCGTACCCGGCGCCGGATCCCTTCGAGCCCTTCGCCGTTGCCGCGGTGCAGCTCGCCGACGAGGGTCTGATCGTGCTGGGCAAGGTCGTCGAGGGAACCTTGGCCGCCGACCTGAAGGTCGGTATGGAGATGGAGCTGACCACGATGCCGCTGTTCGTCGACGACGACGGCGTCGAACGCGTCGTCTACGCATGGAGGCCTGCGTCATGAGTCCCGAACCGCTGTACATCCTCGGCGCCGGCATGCACCCGTGGGGCAAATGGGGGCGCGACTTCACCGAGTACGGCGTCGTGGCCGCGCGGGCCGCGCTGGCCGAGGCGGGCCTGGACTGGCGGCAGATTCAGCTCGTCGCGGGAGCGGACACGATCCGCAACGGCTACCCCGGCTTCGTGGCCGGCTCGACGTTCGCGCAGAAGCTGGGCTGGAACGGTGTGCCCGTGTCGTCGAGTTACGCCGCGTGCGCCAGCGGTTCTCAGGCCCTGCAGAGTGCCCGCGCCCATATCCTCGCCGGATTCTGCGATGTGGCGCTCGTGATCGGCGCCGACACCACGCCGAAGGGCTTTTTCGCCCCGGTCGGCGGTGAGCGTAAGAACGACCCCGACTGGCAGCGCTTCCACCTGATCGGCGCCACCAACACCGTCTACTTCGCCCTGCTGGCGCGCCGGCGCATGGACCTCTACGGAGCCACGCTGGAGGACTTCGCCGCGGTGAAGGTGAAGAACGCCAAGCACGGGTTGGACAACCCGAACGCGCGCTACCGCAAGGAAGCCACGATCGACGACGTGCTCGCCAGCCCGGTGGTCTCCGATCCCCTACGGCTGCTTGACATCTGCGCGACGTCGGACGGCGCGGCCGCGCTGGTGGTGGCGAGCAAGTCGTTCGCCGAGAAGCATCTGGGTTCGGTCGACGGGGTTCCGTCGGTGCGCGCCGTCAGCACGGTGACACCGCAGTACCCGCAGCATCTGCCCGAATTGCCGGACATCGCAACGGATTCCACCGCGGTGGTGGGTGCGCCCGAACGGGTGTTCAAGGACCAGATCCTCGACGCCGCCTACGCCGAGGCCGGCATCGGGCCGGAGGACTTGAGCCTCGCCGAGGTGTATGACCTGTCCACCGCGCTCGAACTCGACTGGTACGAGCACCTGGGCCTATGCCCGAGGGGCGAGGCCGAGCAACTGCTGCGCAGCGGTGCGACGGCGATCGGCGGGAAGATCCCGGTCAACCCGTCCGGCGGCCTGGCGTGCTTCGGCGAAGCCATTCCGGCGCAGGCCATTGCGCAGGTGTGCGAGCTGACCTGGCAACTGAAGGGACAGGCGACCGGCCGCCAGGTCGAAGGCGCCACGGTCGGTGTCACCGCCAACCAGGGCCTGTTCGGGCACGGCTCGTCCGTGATTGTTGCTCGCTAGGCAGTTCGAACCGTACGGCCCCTCCTACTGGGGCGCCATCACCGTGTTCGTGGTCGGCGCCTCCGTGCTGGTGTGGGCGGGTCGCCGGCAGACGGACGCGCAGGCGCAGCGGTGGGGCCGTGCGCTCGGCGGGCTGACCGCGCTGATCTACGCTGCGATCCTGGTCTACAACCTGGTGCCGCCGACCCTGGCCGGTTCGGTGCCGCTTCAGCTCACCGACCTGGCGACCGTCGTCGCGGCCTACGCGCTGTGGTCCCAGCGGCAGTGGGCGTATGCGCTCACCTACTACTGGGGTCTGGTGCTGAGCGTGCAAGCGTTGATCTCACCGGTGTTGCGGGGCCCCGACTTTCCGCACTACCGCTTCCTGGCGTTCTATGCGATCCACCTGCTCGTGGTGTGGGCGGCGATCTATCTGACCTGGGGCCGCGGCATGCGGCCCGACTGGCGCGACTACCGACTGGCGGTGGCGGTCACCAGCGGGTGGGCGGTGGTGACCGTCGTGTTCAACAGGATCGCCGACACCAATTACGGCTTCACGAACCACAAACCGGAGACCGCGTCGGCGTTGGACATCCTCGGGCCATGGCCGGTCTACATCGTGAGTACTGCGGCCCTGGTCTTCGCCGTGTGGGCGTTGATGACATGGCCCTGGGTGCGACGGCGATGATCGTCGTCGTCCGCGTCAAGCCCGGCAGCGCGAAAGGCCCGCTGGTGGAGGTCGACGACGCTGGCGAGCTGACGGTCTACGTTCGGGAGCGAGCCGTCGAGGGCAAGGCCACCAGGGCCGTCACCAAACTGCTCGCCGCGCACCTGGGCGTCGCGCCAAGCCGGCTCAAGCTGGTATCGGGCGCCGCGGCGCGGATCAAGCGCTTCGAGGTCAGTTGATCAAGCGACACCGAGGTAGGCGGCGCGAATGCTGTCGTCGTTCAACAACTCCCGGGCATCCCCGGTGCGTGTGACCTCACCGGTCTCGAGGATGTAGGCGCGGTCCGACCGGCTCAGCGCCTGCTGCGCGTTCTGCTCCACCAGCAGCACCGTGGTGCCCTGTGCGTTGATCTCCGCGATGATCCTGAAGATCTGCGAGATCACCATCGGCGCCAGGCCCATGGACGGCTCGTCGAGCAGCAACACCCGCGGCCTGGCCATCAGCGCCCGGCCGATCGCGAGCATCTGCTGCTCGCCACCCGACAGCGTGCCGCCGACCTGGCTGCGGCGTTCGGCCAACCGAGGAAACGTCTCCAGGATCCAGTCCAGTCGTTGCCTGTGCTCGGAGCGGGAGGGGAATTTACGGCCGTAACAACCCATTTCGAGGTTTTCCACGACCGTCATCCCCGGGAACACCCCCCGCCCCTCTGGCGCCTGCACCAGCCCCTGGACCACGCGTTGATGGGCCTTGACCTTGCTGATGTCCTGACCCTCGAACCATATCGAGCCCGACGTCAGGGGCAGCAGCCCCGAGATCGCACGCATGGTGGTCGTCTTACCGGCGCCGTTGGAGCCAAGTAGCGTGACGAGCTCACCCTCGTGGACCTTCAGCGAGATACCGTGCAGTGCACGGATTCTGCCGTACTGCACGACGATGTCGCGCAGCTCGAGGATGACGGGCCGTTCGGAGGCCTGCTCAGTCGGCCCTTCATTCGAGGCTGTCATCGGGCACCCCCAGATAGGCTGCGATGACCTTCGGGTCCTCGCGGATGTCGGAAGGCAGGCCGTCGGCAATCTTGCGCCCGAACTCCAACACCACGATGCGATCGGTCACGCCCATCACCAGCCTCATATCGTGTTCGATCAGCAGCACCGTGTAGCCGTCGTCGCGGATCTTCTGGATCAGTTCGATCAAGGCGGCCTTCTCGCGCGGGTTGAACCCTGCGGCCGGTTCGTCCAGACACAGCAGTTTGGGTTCGGTGGCCAGCGCCCGGGCGATCTCCAGCCGGCGCTGATCGCCGTACGACAGGTTCTTCGCCTTCTCCTCGCCGCGGTTCGCGATCCCGACGAAATGCAGTAGCGCCGCGGACCTCTCGATAGCCGACCGCTCCTCGCGGCGGTGGCGCGGGGAGCGGACCAGCGCACCCGGCACCGAGGTGAAGTGCCTGGCGTCGGTGCCGACCATGACGTTCTCCAGAGCCGTCATCTCGCCCCACAACCGGATGTTCTGGAAGGTGCGGGCGATACCGCGGCGGGTGATCTGGTGGCGTTTGATCCGGCCCAGCGGCGCGCCGTCGAACGTGACGGTGCCCGACGTGGGTCGGTACACGCCGGTGATCGCGTTGAAGCACGTGGTCTTGCCTGCCCCGTTCGGCCCGATCATGCCGAGAATCTCACCGCGGCGGATGTCGAAGGACACCGAGTCCAGCGCCGTCAGCCCGCCGAACTTCATTGTGAGATCAGTTGTCCGCAACAGGATTTCACCCTCTGCGGCCTGGATCTCGCGGTGCACACCCGCCAACTCTTCGATGGTCATCGCGCCGACTCCTTCTCCGGCGAGCGCAGCAGGTCGCGGGCGGCCTTACCGTAGGCCAGCAATTGCGCTCGCGCCGGGAACAGGCCCTGCGGCCGGAAGATCATCAACACCACCAGCGCCAGCCCGAAGAACAGGTACTTCAGGTCACCGAGGTTGATGCCGAGGAACTCCACCCCCAGCAACCGGTTCGGCAGGTAGACGATGATGAACGCGCCGACCACCACGCCGAGCTTGTTGCCCTGCCCGCCGAGCACCACCGCGCACAGGAACAGCATCGAGTTGATGATGTTGAACGTCGGTGGGGCCACGAACTGCACCTGACCGGCGTACAGCGCGCCCGACAGCCCACCGATCGCCGCGCCGATGACGAAGGCCCAGAGCTTGAACCGGAACGTGTTGACGCCCATCACTTCCGCGGCGTCCTCGTCCTCGCGGACCGCGATCCAGGCACGTCCCACGCGGCTGCGTTCGAGGTTGCCCACCAGGACCAGGATCCCGATCATCAGCACGATGCCCAACCAGAACCACCACGTCCCGTAGTTGGCGTCGCCCGCGGAGTTGCCGCTCGAGAAGACGCCGTCGGGCACGCGTTCGCTCGCCCCCACCCGTGGATAGGCGACCTCGTTGAGGCCGCGCGGCCCGTTGGTCACCTCCGAGAGGTTGTCAGCCATCAGGCGAATGATCTCGCCGAACCCCAGTGTGACGATCGCCAGGTAGTCGCCGCGCAACCTCAGCGTCGGCGTTCCCAGGATCAAACCCGTCAGCGCGGTGATCGCCATCGCCAGCGGTACACACGCCAGCCACGCCCAGTCCTCGTTGAACCACCCCGTGGCGCCCATCTTGTTCCACGGACTATTCGGACTGGTCAGCAGCGCAACGGTGTACGCGCCCACGGCGTAGAACCCGACGTAGCCGAGGTCGAGCAGACCGGCCTGGCCGACCACGACGTTGAGGCCGATCGCGATGATCGCGACCATCGCGAACTGCGCCATGGTGCCGCCGAAGCTGATGTTCGGCGTGTTCAGGAACGGCGGCGGAAACAGCGGCAGCAGCGCGAGCAGGCCGAAGGCGATCAACCCGAAGCCCCACTTCTGCGCGCGGGAAAGCCCGTCCCACCACCGACGCAGTGCGTCGCCGGGTGCCAAGACCCTCTCGCTGGCCCTCATGCTCGCGCCTTCCCGAGGCTTTCGCCGAGTATCCCCGTCGGCCTGAAGAACAGAACGAGAACCAGCAGCACGAAGGCGACGACGTCACGCCACTGGGTCCCGAACACGGCCTGCCCGTAGTTCTCCATGATGCCGAGCAGCAGCCCGCCCAGCAGGGCGCCGCGCAGGTTGCCGATGCCGCCGAGGACCGCGGCCGAGAACGCCTTGATGCCGAGCAGGAAACCGCCGGAGTAGATGATGCCCTGCGGCACCTTCAGCGTGTACAGCAGCGCGGCCGCCCCGGCCAGCAGGCCGCCGATCAAAAACGTCGTCATGATGATGCGTTCGCGCGAGACACCCATCAGGGTCGCGGTGTCCGGGTCCTGGGCAACCGCCCGGATCCCGCGCCCGAACCTGGTCCGGTTGATGGTCAGATCGGTCATCAGGGCGAGAACCAGCGCCGCGCCGACGATGATCAGCGTGATGTTGGAGACCGCGGAACCGAACACCGTGAACTGGGTTTCAGGCGCGACGAGCCGGATCGGTTGTTGCGCATTGGATCCGCCGTACCCGTCGATGATCTTGGGCAGGATGAAGTGCACGAATTCCTGCAGCACGAACGACATGCCGATCGCGGTGATGAGAAACGACAGTCGGTCGGCCTTGCGTCGTCGCAGCGGTCGGTAGGCCACCGCCTCCAGGCCCACCGCGGTGGCACCGGACACCGCCATCGCGAACAGCATGGCGATACCGAGATACAGCACCGTCAGGGCGATGCCCCTGTTGTAGGTGTTACCGCTCGGTGTGAAACCCAGGATCATGTCGAGGCAGAAGTACGCTCCGAACATGCCGAACATGAACACTTCCGAATGCGCGAAGTTGATCAGCTTCAGCACGCCGTAGACCAACGTGTAGCCGACGGCCACCAACGCGTAGATGGCGCCCCACGAAAGTCCGTCGATCGTCAACTGCCAGAAGCCGTCTCGCAACCCGTCGAGGTTGAAGCTGATGTTGGCGGCCAAGCAGGTGTACTGGTCGACGCACTCGGGTGGGATCCCGGTCATCCGGTGGCGGCTCCTCGCGGGAACGGGCCTCTAGCGAAAACGCGTCCGAGCCTTTCGGTCTCGGACGCGTTCGCCTCAGCGGCTATTGAACTTTGTAGATCCAGATCAAGCTGGTGGTCAGCTCGCCGTTCGGGGTCCACTGGTACTGCCGGGCCACACCGCGACCGTCGTAATTGCGGACGAAGTCGAGCAGCGCGGGCCGGGTAACGGCGCCCGAGTCGATGCCCTTCAGCAGGATGGTGCCCAGGTCGTAGCCCTCGCTGCTGTAGGTGCCCGGTGCCTGGTTGAACTTCTTGTTGTACTCGTCGGCGAAGCCGCCGGTGGCCGGGCCGCACGGGCAGGACAGCACGGCGTCCTTGGCCGCGTCGCCGGCCTGCTTGACGAACTCGGGATCCTTGGTGCCGTCGGCGCTGGCGAACGTTCCCTCGTACCCGCCGTCCCGCAGCTGCTGCACGAACGGCGCCGCTTCGGCGTAGTAACCGCTGAAGAACACCGAGTCCGGGGTGGCGCCCTTGATCTGGGTCACGGCCGCCGAGAAGTCCTTGTCGCCCTTCTTGACCGAGATGTTGCAGGACGAGTCGGCCACCGGACCGAGCGTCTGACGAACGGTCTGCGCCAGGCCCAGGCCGTAGTCGGTGCTGTCGTCGACGACGCAGACCTTCTTGTGGCCGAGGGTGTTCTTCAGGTAGTTGGCCACCGAGGGGCCCTGCACGCCGTCGTTGCCCAGACCGCGGAAGAAGGTCCGCCAGCCCTTGTCGGACAGCGTCACGTTGGTGGCCGAGGCCGTGGCGGCGACGAGACCGGCCTGATTGAACACGTCGCCGGTGGCCATGGTCTCACCGGAGAACGCGGGACCGATCAGGCCGATGGTGGAGGCGTCGTTGATGATCTGCGGTGCGATCTGGGTGGCCTTCTGCGGATCACCCTCGGTGTCGAAGGTCTTCAGCTGGACCTGGCAACCCGGGTTCGCGGCGTTGTGCTTGTCCACGGCCAGCTGGATGCCGTTCTTGATGTTGATGCCCAATGCCGCATCGGGACCGTTGAGCGCTCCGGCCATCGCCAGCGACACCGGCGGGCACTGCGCGTTGCCGTCACCGGCGGGGTCGGCAGGCGCGGCGCTCTCGTCGGCCTTGACCTCGGCGCCGTTCTCGTCGATCTGTACCTGTTCGACGATCTTCAGAGCGGTCTGTGCCTCACCGCCCTCGGTCGGCTCGGCCTGTTGGCAGCCGGCTATGCCGAGCACAACCAGACCAGCGCTGCTGATAGCAAATGCTTTCCGTGCCATGCGACCGCGCACGCTTCACCTCCGGGTCGTTGTGTTAGTCGGCTCCGGCGCCTCGGCCCGGCGGGCGGGGGCGGCGACGTTCCGGGAAGACCATAGCCAACGCTCGGCGCTGGTGCGCGGTGTTGAACGACGCGTCGCGGCCGTCGCGGTCAAACCGCGCCATCGGAAACGCACTTTTTACGGGGTGGCGAAGTTAGCTCGACTCCGGCGCGTCGCTCGGTGTGTCGAGGGTTTCGAGGACCACTTCGGCGACGCGTTTCATGGTGGTGCGCCGGTCCATCGCGGCACGTTGAATCCACTTGAACGCCTCGGGCTCGGTCATCCCCTGTTTGGCCTGCAGCAAACCTTTGGCCCGTTCGACGAGCTTGCGCGTCTCCAGCCGGTCGGCCAATGTGGCCACTTCCTGCTCCAGCGCGGCGATCTCGCCGAAGCGGCTCACCGCGACCTCGATGGCCGGGATGAGGTCGGTGACGGTGAAGGGTTTGACCAGGTAGGCCATGGCACCGGCATCCCTGGCGCGTTCGACCAGTTGTCGTTGGCTGAACGCGGTCAGGATGACGATCGGCGCGATGCGCTTGCTGGCGATCTCGGCCGCCGCGTCGATGCCGTCGCGACGGGGCATCTTGACGTCCATGATCACGAGGTCGGGCTTGAGGCTCTCGGCGAGATCGACGGCCTCCTGGCCGTCGCCGGCCTCGCCGACGATCTCGTAGCCTTCTTCGCGGAGCATCTCCGCCAAGTCCATCCGAATCAGCGCTTCGTCCTCGGCGACGAGCACACGGCGGGCCTTACCGGCCTCTGGCGGTGCCCCAGCAGCGGTTGCCATGGAAGCCATTGTGGCGGTAGCGGTGCCGTTCAGCGAGTTCGGGGCATCATCTAAGGTGGTAAGCCGCGCAACAGAGCCGTCCAACTACTACAGCCCTCGTAGCCCAATTGGCAGAGGCACACGACTCAAAATCGTGACAGTGTGAGTTCGAGTCTCACCGAGGGCACCGAGAATCAGCAGGTCGATCCGGTTCGGCGTTACGCTCTAGTCGTGGAGATGAGGCTGCGGCCGGTCTGCGTGCCCGATGTGGCGCTGGAGAACCGGACGCCCGCCCGGGTTCGGCACCAAGCGGAAAGGTCCGTGCGACGCCGCCGGGTGCTCGACGTCACCGCAATGATCAGCGCGGCGATCAGCGCCTTCTTCGGTTTTCAGGGTCTGCTCGTCGGTGTCGAGGTGTGGTGGATCCCGGTACTCAGCCTCGTCAGCGCCGTGGCGTTCGCGACGATTCCGCTGCTGTGCCGGTTCGGTGAACTCGTCGCACCGCTGGTGTTCTTCGCGGTCGCGTACGTGACCATCGCGATCCAGTGCATACAGTTGGGCACCGGGTCGGGGCTGCAGTTCTACTTCGTCGCCGCCGCCGCGATCGTGGTGGTCATTCTCGGCATCGACCACATCGTGCTGGCTTCCGTACTGGCGGCGCTGGGCGCGGCGACGGTCGTGGCGCTGGAGTACCTCGTCCCCGAAAACACCGGCATTCAACCGGATTGGGCCCGGACGACCTCGTTCGTCCTCACCGTGGCCACGGCGTGGATCCTCGTCGTCGCCACGCTGTGGTTCGCGCTCCGGGAGCTGCGCCGGGCGCGGTTGGCGATGGAGGCCGAATACGAACGGTCCGAACGTCTGCTGGCGAACATCCTGCCCGCGACCATCGCCGAGCGGCTCAAGGACCCGACCCGCACGGTCATCGCCGACAGGTACGACGACGCGTCGATCCTGTTCGCCGACATCGCCGGGTACACCGAGCGGGCCAGCGACACCAATCCCTGCGATCTGGTGCGCTTCCTTGACCGGCTCTACACGGATCTGGACGCACTCGTCGACCGTCACGGGTTGGAGAAGGTCAAAACCAGCGGCGACTCGTACATGGTGGTCAGCGGTGTGCCGCATCCACGGCCGGATCACCTCGAAGCACTGGCGTGCCTGGCGCTCGACATGGCCGACGCCGTAGCCGACCTGCGTGATCCGCGCGGACGCAAGGTGCCGTTGCGGATCGGCCTGGCCGCGGGACCGGTCGTCGCCGGGGTCGTCGGGGCCCGCAAGTTCTTCTACGACGTATGGGGCGATGCGGTCAACGTCGCATCCCGGATGGAGACCACCGACGTCGAAGGGCGCATTCAGGTGCCCCAGGACGTCTACGAACGCCTGCGCAGCACCTTCGTGCTGGAGCCTCGTGGTGAAGTCGAGGTCAAAGGCAAGGGCGTCATGACGACGTGGTACCTCGTCGGACGTCGCGACGACGCGGCCGTGCGCGACGCGGTGGAACTCGAACCGCTCAGCTCTCGACCTCAGTCGGTTTGAGCCGCTCGGCCAGGGCGGCCAGCCGCCACAGGGTTTCGCGGTTACGGGGGTAGACGGCGAGGTCGGTCAGCTTGTTGGGCATCACCGCGGCTGGACCGCTCACCGGGACTTCCGTCATCTCCACCCGGCATCCGTCGGGAATCTCGAACAGCCGCAGAGTGATTCGCGCGCCCCCGAAAGGCCGGCCCTTGGCGTGCAGGACCAACTCCTCGGGCGGCACACTCTTCTCCACCACGGTTTTATCGTCGAGCAGCAGGGGCCAGACGCCCACCGAATGGCGGATCTCGGATCCGGGCGCCGGCCAGTTCGGGTCGACAGCCCGCATCCGGCTGTTGCCGACCACCCATTGCGAGTAGGTCCACCCGTCGGCCATGACGTCCCAGACCTGCTGACGGGAGGCGTGAATATCGCGTGTCACAGTCACGGCGGGAGATATACCCCGATCGCGGAAAACGACTCACCTTCGCGACTGTGCCGTTGCATACGCAAAACGCCGCGACCGGCGTAGTGAAACGCACGGTCGCGGCGTGGGGGTCCCTCTAGACCTTGCGGTTCTCGGACTTGATCAGCCAGGCCAGCTTCTCGAGACCCTCGATCAGCTGATGGAGGATGTCGGCGGAGGTCGGGTCCTCGGCGTCCACCGCGTCGTGAACCTGACGCATGGTGTCGACCGCGGCGTATACCCGAGCCGTGATCAGGTCGACCGCGTCCTGCGTGCTCACCGCGTAGGCGGGGAACTGCGGCAGAGTGGTGCTGGCGGTGACCGTATCCGACCGGCCATCGGGCCAGGCCTCCATCGCACGCATCCGCTCGGCGATGGTGTCGCTGCCCTCACGGGCGAAGTCGACGAGTTCGTCGAGTTGTAGATGAAGGTCGCGGAAGTTGGTGCCGACGATGTTCCAGTGGGCCTGCTTACCCTGAAGATGCAGCTCGATTAGATCGACCAGAACCCGCTGCAGGCTGTCGCTGAGTTCCGGCGAGGCCTCGAAAGCCTGGATGTCTGCTTCTGAACGACGTGTTGTTGTGGTCATGATCGCTACAACGCCTCCTTTTCTGGACTAATTCCAGTTTAGCACATTTCCTGGTCAGAGGTCATTTTGTTGGTCTTGCCTGTCCAAGAGGCGGGCATATCCGGCGCCCATGCCCAACAGCACCAGGCCGACGACGATGAACACCACCACCCGGAAGATCCCGTCGAGCGTGCCCAGGTCGAACAGGAACAACTTCGCCACCGCCGCGGCCACCAGCGCCAGTCCCCCGGCGATCGGAACCGAGCGGTCGGCTCGTGGCAACCGCGCCGCGTAGCCGAACAACGCCGCGGCCAGACCGATCCAGCAGATGGTCGCCGCCATGTGACCGGCGTAGAAGCCGCTGTCGGTGCCGCCAACCAACACGCCGGTCGTGACGGCGAACGTGGTGACCGCATATCCGGCCACCGCGGCCGCGACCGCCCACCAGGCCGAGTTTCTGCGGTCGAACGCCCACACGATCGTCACCGACCACGCGATCAGCAGGACGCTGGCGATCAGCGTCGACGCCGCCACCCCGCCGCTGGTCGCCGTCCCCCGCATCAGCGTGTCCGGCGGGGCCCAGTTCAGGTAGTAGACGGCGCCCACGACCGCGAAGCCGATCGAGATCGCCTTGGCCATGACGAGCTGCCGTCCTGCCGTCGCGACCACCAGCGCCATCGCCAGCAGGACCGGCCCCGCGATCGGGCCGTCGAACGCCACCACCACCGCGATCAGCGCCGATAGTGCGGAGAGCACCGTCCAGATGCGCTGCACCGCGCCGTCCACACCCGGCAATCGGTCGCTGATGAGCACGATGGCAAGCAGTCCGGCCGCCAGTGCGGCCGCCATCAGCGCTGCGACGATGCGGTCGACGGCCAGCGCGACCGACAGCACCGGCAGCAGACCTGCCCCCGTCAGCACGGCCATCGCCGACTTGTTGGCCGTCCCCGGCAGCAGGATCAGCGCGCAGGCGATCGCGAGCAGCGCCGCGATGGCGCACGCGCCGACCAGCCACAGATCGCGGCCGTCGTCGAAATACACGCCGATGAGCGCCACCAGCGGCGGCAGTGTGCCGGCCGCGATGCGGGCGGCGTGCAGCCAGAGCCAGTCCTTGCCGATCTGCACGGGCAGCGAGGCCGCGGACAGCGCGAGCATGAACGCCACGAGCAGCAGCGTCACACCCCCGACCACGATCGGCGCCAGCACCAACAACGGCACCAGGACGAGCAGCCCCAGCTGCTCGGAGTTCCAGCGCCGGGCCAGCGTGAGCCCGCCGCCGCCGATCAACGCGGCGAGTACCAGTCCAGCGGGCGCGGCCACCCAGTCGTAGATCGTGGTCAACGCGATGACGTCCATGTACGCCGCGGCGATACCGGTCGCCGCCAGGGCGACGGCCCCGGTGCGGCCGCCGGGCCTGCGATACAGCCACCAGCCTGCGCCCACAAGCCCACCGGCCAGTACCGCCCCGGCCGCGACGCGGATCTCGGGCCTCAACAGGCCCGCCTGCGCGGCCAGCACGAGGAGGAACACCACCCCGATCAGCGTCACCGCGACACCGGCGACCGCCAGCAGCTTGCCGATCCAGCCTTCGCCCCGGGATGAAGGCGGAGGCGGTGGAGGTGAAGACGCAACGGGCGCAGCGTGATGCGACGGATGCTGCGGCGGCGCTGGGTAGGCATGCGGCTGGTACTGCGGCTGGTATTGCGGTAAGGACGTCAGCTGCCGGTCAAGTTCGGTCAAGTCCGACGACACCCGCGCCAGGTACGCAGAGATCGCGGCGACATCAGCGGACAGGCGGGCGACGACGGCACGCTGCGGTTCGGTCATGCAGCCATCGTCACAGCACGACGGCGTCACCGGGATGAGTAGGACTACTCGTCCAACCCGTGTTCGATCGCATATCGCGCCAACTCGACGCGGTTGGCGACCTGCAGCTTGCGGAACGTGGCCTGCACGTGGTTCTCGACGGTGCGGTGGCTCAGCGACAACCGCGCCGCGATCTGTTTGGCGGTCAACCCTTTGGCGACGTAGCGAAGGATCTCGGTCTCCCGCTCGGTCAGGCTCGGCGTCTCGGGCCCGCCGCGATTCTGGGCGATCCGCCGGTACTCGCCGAGCACCAGGCCCGCCAGGCCGGGGGTGAAGACGGCCCTGCCCTCGGCCGTGGCGCGCACCGCATCGCCGAGTTCCTGCTTCGACGCGCTCTTCACCAGATATCCGGTCGCCCCGGCCTTCACCGCCTCGAGCACGTCCTCACGTTCGTCGGATGCCGACAGCACAAGGATTTTCGATGACGGCGACACGGCGAGCACTTCCGCGGTCGCCTGCGCGCCGTCGCCGTCGGCGAGCCGCATGTCCATCACCACCACATCGGGCTGTACCGCCGCGGCGCGGCGCCGCGCTGCGCCGACGCCGTCGGCCGTGGCGACCACGGTGAAACCGTCCTCTTCGAGGTCGCGGGCCACCGCGTCGCGCCAGATGGGATGGTCGTCGACGACCATCACCGTCGGGGTAGCGTCAGTTCCCATTCCGTCCCGCTCTCCGGCGCGGTGGTCAGCTTGGCGCTGCCACCGAGCCAGTCCATCCGTCCGACAATCGATTTCGCGACACCGATGCGGCCCTCGCGCACCGCCTCCTTGAGCCGCCCTTCGGGAATCCCGGTGCCGTCGTCACGGATGCTCACCGTGATCGTGTCGCCGAGGTCTTCGAGCAGCACATAGGCATGCGCGTCCGGCCCGGCGTGCGCGACCACATTGTCGAGCGCGTTGACGACCGCGGCGGACAACTCGGTGGCCACGACGGCGTCGAGCAGTACGGGATCGGCAGGCAGGCTGACCGATACGCGGTCGGACGCTCGCTGCCGCAACAACGCGCCGACGTCTCTCATCGCCCCGACGCGCGGTTCGGCGTCACCGGAGCTGACCAACCGCCTCAGCGCACGCTCCTGCTCGCCCGCGAGTTCAGCGAGTTCGGCTGTGGCTCCCCCGATTTCGCGGCCACGACGCGAGACCAGCGCGAGCACCTGGATGGCGCCGTCGTGCACCTCCCGAGACAACCTCTCCCGCTCCTGGTGGGCCGCGGCCAGCCTGGTCGCCTGCTCCAGCTCGGAATGGGCTCGTCGGGCAGTCTGCGCGGCCATCCCCACCGCTAGGCCGACCGCGAGCTCGATGACGATCGTCGCGTTGCGGCCGAGGTCGTAGTTGATGAAGCCCTTGACGACGGTGCTGGCCACCATCACGAGCACGCCGGTGAACATGCCCGCGATCGGCCCAGCCACGATCGCCGCCGAGATGGTCGCGTTGGTCGCCCACAACGTCGTCGGCCACGACTGGTTGTCGAACGCCCACTGTGACGAGGCGACCACCTCGGTCGACAGGATCAACGCCACCACCACCGCGATCTCGACCAGCACGAACGCCGGTCGTCTGCCGAACCCCTGCAGATAGGCGACAGCGCACAAGGCACTGAACCCCAGCAACACCGCGAACAGCGCCCACGCCATACCCGGGCGGTCCAGGTCCGGATTCACCGACACCTGGAATCCGAGCGCATAGAGACAACTCAGCAATCGGAACACCTGGGCCGCCCGCCACAGCGGGGTGGCCGGATCCGGGACGTGGGCCGACATCTGTCTACAGCACCTTGGACAGAAACGCCTTCGTGCGTTCGTGCTTCGGGTCGGCCAGCACGTCGCGCGGCGGTCCGCTCTCCACGACCACGCCGCCGTCCATGAACACCAGATGGTTGGCCACCTCGCGGGCGAACCCCATTTCGTGTGTCACCACCACCATCGTCATCCCCTCGACGGCAAGCTTTTTCATCACTTCGAGCACCTCACCCACAAGCTCGGGGTCCAGCGCCGACGTGGGCTCGTCGAACAGCATCAGTTTGGGGCTCATCGCCAGAGCGCGGGCGATCGCGACGCGTTGCTGCTGCCCTCCGGACAGCTGGGCGGGATAGGCGTCGGCCTTGGCGGTCAGCCCCACCTGGTCGAGCAGGTCTCGGGCACGCGCGACCGCCTCGTCCTTCTTGACGCGCTTGACGTGAATGGGTGCCTCGATGATGTTCTCCAACGCGGTGCGGTGGGGAAACAGGTTGAAGTGCTGGAACACCATGCCGATGTCGCGGCGCTGCCGGGCCGCTTCGCGCGGAGGCATCTCGTGAATCTTGTTGCCCCGCTGCCGGTATCCGATCAGCTCTCCGTCCACGTACAGGCGCCCGGCGTTGACCTTTTCGAGGTGGTTGATGCACCGCAGGAACGTGGACTTGCCCGAACCGGACGGCCCCACCATGCACAGCACTTCGCCGCGCCCGATCTCGAGTGTGACGCCTTTGAGAACCTGCAACGCACCGAAGTTCTTACAGACGGCCTCGGCTTTGACCATCGGTGTCACGGGTGCGCCTCCCCCAAGGTCTGCGCCTTGGCCAGCGCCTCGAGTTGTTTGGTGGTCAGCTTGCGCGACGCACCACGCGAGTAGTAGCGCTCCAGGTAGTACTGGCCGACCATCAGCACGCTGGTGATCGCCAGGTACCACGTCGCGGCGACCAGCAGAAGCGGAACGGGTTCGAAGATGCGCGCGGCGATTTCCCGCGACGTGATGCCGTACAGGTCCAGCGTGAACGGCACCGCGGTCACCAGCGACGTGGTCTTCAGCATGCTGATCACCTCGTTGCCGGTCGGTGGGATGATCACCCGCATCGCCTGCGGAAGCACGGTGCGCCGCATCGTCATCCCCCAGGACATGCCCAGCGCCGTCGAGGCTTCGGTCTGACCTTCGGGCACGGAACTGATTCCGGCGCGGATGATCTCGGCCATGTACGCGGCCTCGTTCAGTGCCAGCCCGAGGATCGCCAGCAGGAAGGGGATCGACAGCGACTGCAGGTCCACCTCAAGCAGCGAAGGCCCGAACGGCACGCCGAGCCGAAGGTTCTGGTAGATCGTGGGTAGCAACCCCCAGAACACGAGCTGCACATACACCGGGGTGCCGCGGAAGATCCACAGATACACCCAGGCAACGGCTTTCAGCACCGGGTTGGGCGACAGCCGCATCACCGCGAGCAGCACACCCAACACGATCGCGAGCACCATCGAATAGACAGTCAGCTGCAGCGTGTTGAGCACCCCGACCGTCAGCACCCGTTCGTTGAACAGGTACTTCCAGTACGTCGACCAGCGGTAGGAGTCGTTGGTCGCCGCGCCGTAGAGGAACAGGGCGACGAGTATGACGATGACGACCGCCGCCACCCAGCGCCACGGATGGCGCAGCGGCACCGCATCGATGGCGGCAGGGGCCTCGGGTGACGACGTGTCGACATCGCTCATGGAACGTCCTTTACGAGACGGCGCCGTTGATGACCGGCTTGTCGATCATCCCGTTCTCGACGCCCCAATTGGCGGCGATCTCTTTGTAGGTGCCGGTTTCGATCAGATGCTCGAGCGCCTTCTGCAGCGACTGCGCGAGGGCCGATCCCTTCTGCACGGGCCAGCCGTACGGCGCCGAATCGAAGATCTCACCGGCGGCTTCGAGCTTGCCGTTGGTCTCCTTGATCGCGTACGAGGTCACCGGAGAGTCGGCCGACATCGCGTCGGTCTGGCCGAGCACCACCGCGTTGGTGGCGGCGTCCTGCCCGTCGAATCTGACGATCTCGATCGGTGGCTTGCCCGCGTCGGTGCACGCCCTGCTCTTCGCAGGCAGCTCGTCGGTGTCTTGATAGGTGGTGGCCTGAACCGCAACCTTCTTGCCGCACGCGTTGTTGGGGTCGATCGGCGCCTCCGGTCGCTGAGCCCACAGAGTCCCGGCGTTGAAGTAGGTCACGAAGTCGACTGACTTCTCGCGTTCCTTGGTGTCGGTGAACGACGACATCCCCACATCGAAGGTGCCTCCCTGGATCGACGGGATGATCCTGGCGAAGTCCGCCTCGCGGTATTCGGGCGTCAAGCCGAGCGTGGCCGCGATCGCGTTCATCAGGTCGACGTCGAAGCCCACGATCTTGCCGCTGGGATCCTTGAACTCGTTGGGTTTGTAGGGGATGTTGACCCCGACGATCAGCTCTCCGCTCGACTTGATGTCCTCTGGAACGGTATTGGCGATCTCGTCGACCTTCGCCGCCGGCGCCGTCGGGGATGCACTGGTGGCATCCCCACCGCCGCCTCCGCCACCGCTGGCGCAGCCGGACATCGCCAGGGCGCCGGCCGCGGCGAATACGACTGCGAAACGCCAGAATCCACCTCGACGGTTGTGACACTCACCTAACACGGATGCCTACTTTCTGCGTCGTGGGATCGGTGCGCAGCACCGGTAACGGAACAGTAGTGGAGACGCCACGCTGCGGCAGGGGAACCCAACGGCGTACGCGCGCGACCTCACCACTGATAGTCGAACCGATATCGAAATGCGACGATCATTGACGTTTCGCTATGCCACACTGCGGCCATGACTAGCACCGCGCCGCCCGACTTGCTGCGGCATCTGTGGAAAACGACCCTGGTCTCCGGACTTCTCGCGCTGATCCTCGGCGTGCTCATCTGGGTGTGGCCGGGCAAGACGATCGTGGTCGCTGCGATCTTCTTCGGGGCATACCTGCTGATCGCCGGCATCGCCCAAGTGATCTTCGCTTTCAGCCTGCACGTCTCCGCCGGCAGCAGGGTGTTGCTGTTCATCTCCGGCGCCGCGGCGCTGATCCTTGCGGTTTTGTGCTTCCGTAGCCTGCAGGAGTCGATTCTGCTGCTGGCGATCTGGATCGGCATCGGCTTCATCTTCCGCGGCGTAGCGACCGCGGTCTCGGCGATCAGCGACCCGACGCTTCCCGGGCGGGCGTGGGAGATCTTCGTCGGCGTGATCAGCCTGATCGCGGGCGTGGTGATGCTCGCTCTGCCGTTCGAGTCGCTCGCGATTCTGACGGTTGTGGCCGGCATCTCGCTGGTCGTGATCGGCATCTTCGAGATCGTGGCCGCGTTCGGGATCCGCAAGGCGTTCAAGGACCGTGACAACGCCGGATCGGCCGCTCCACCTGCGTCGGAAGAGCCCGTGAGCTAACCCACACTGACGTCTACTACGCCCTGTCGTAGGCTGGTGCCACAGCCACGGAAGAGGGTGAGATGGACGCGCTCGATGTGTCGCGGTGGCAGTTCGGTATCACGACCGTCTACCACTTCATCTTCGTCCCGCTGACCATCGGGCTGGCGCCGTTGATCGCTGCCATGCAGACCGCGTGGCTGATCACCGGCAACTCGTCCTGGTACCGCCTCACCCGCTTCTTCGGCAAGCTGTTCCTGATCAACTTCGCCCTGGGCGTGGCCACCGGCATCGTTCAGGAATTCCAGTTCGGCATGAACTGGAGCGAGTACTCACGGTTCGTTGGCGACGTTTTCGGCGCACCGCTGGCGATGGAGGGGCTGGCCGCCTTCTTCTTCGAGTCGACGTTCCTGGGCCTGTGGATCTTCGGGTGGACCCGACTCCCCCGCCTCGTGCACCTGACCTGCATCTGGGTGGTGGCCATCGCGGTGAACCTGTCGGCGTTCTTCATCATCGCCGCCAACTCATGGATGCAGCATCCCGTCGGCGCCCGGCTGAACCCGGACACCGGTCGCGCGGAGTTGACCAGCATCGTCGCGCTGTTCACCAACAACACCGCGATCGCCGCGTTCGCGCATGCGGTGTTCGGGGCGTTTCTGACCGCCGGCATGTTCGTCGCAGGCGTGTGCGTGTGGTGGATGATTCGCGCGCGAGACGACAAGCGTTCCGACGCGCAGACGATGTACCGGCCGGCGGCGATCATGGGCTGCCTGGTCGTCCTCGCGTCGACGCTCGGTCTCGTCGTCACCGGCGATGTCCAGGGCAAGCTGATGTTCGAACAACAGCCGATGAAGATGGCGTCGGCAGAATCGTTGTGCCACACCGCAACCGATCCCGACTTCTCCATCCTGACCGTCGGCACCCACAACAACTGTGACAGCGTCACGCACCTCATCGAGGTGCCGTACGTGCTGTCGTTTCTGGCCAAAGGCGAATTCGACGGCGTTCACCTCGAGGGCGTCAAGGACCTTCAGGACCAGTACGTCGAGAAATTCGGACCGGGCGACTACCGGCCCAACCTGTTCGTCACCTACTGGTCGTTTCGCGCCATGATCGGATTCCTCGCCGTCCCAGTGCTGTTCGCTTTGACCGTGCTGTGGCTGACACGTCGTCGCCGGATTCCGCAGTCGCGCCGGCTGTCCCGCTTCGCCCTCGTGGCGCTACCCGCGCCGTTCCTGGCCAACAGCGCCGGATGGATCTTCACCGAGATGGGCCGTCAACCGTGGGTGGTCGTGCCCAATCCGACCGGGGATCCGATGATTCGGCTGACGGTCGCCGACGGGGTCTCCGGGCACCCGGTCGGCATGGTGGTGCTCTCGCTCGTGGCCTTCACGCTGGTATACGCGGCGCTGGCGGTCATCTGGTTCTGGCTCATCCGCCGCTACACGATCGAGGGTCCGCAGGAACACGACTCCGAACCCGTCGCGCCGCTGCCACCCGGTAGCGACGAGGTCGCGCCGTTGTCGTTCGCGTACTGAGAGGAGTGGTGACAATGGCGCTTGCCGAACTGTGGTTCGTGGTGATGGCCGGTCTGTTCCTCGGCTTCTTCGTCCTGGAGGGCTTCGATTTCGGCGTCGGCATGCTGATGCGCATGTTCGGTGGAAAGGGCGGCGATGACCCCGAACGGTCACGTCGCGCGGTGCTCAACACCATCGGACCCGTCTGGGACGGCAACGAGGTCTGGCTGATCACCGCCGGCGGCGCCATGTTCGCCGCCTTCCCCGACTGGTACGCGACCATGTTCTCGGGCCTGTATCTCCCGCTGCTGGCGATCCTGCTGTCGATGATCCTGCGCGTCGTGGCGATCGAATGGCGCGGCAAGATCGACGATCCCGGCTGGCGGCGGTGGGCCGACATCGGGATCGCTGTCGGATCGTGGGTGCCCGCCGTGCTGTGGGGTGTCGCGTTCGCGGCGCTGGTACACGGGCTTCCCGTCGACGCCGACAAGCAGCTACGCACCTCGATCGGCGACCTGATCAACGGGTACACGCTGCTCGGCGGCCTGACCACCGCCGGACTGTTCCTGTTCCACGGCGCGGTGTTCGTGGCGTTGAAAACCGATGGCGCCGTGCGCGAGAACGCACTGCGAGTCGCCGGCCGGCTGGCACTGCCGGTGACGGCGGTACTGGCGTCGTTCGGGCTGTGGACGCAGCTGGAGTACGGCAAGGCCTGGACATGGCTCGTGCTTGTCGTCGCGGGTATGGCACAACTGGCGGCGACCCTTCGGGTGTGGCGCGGTGCCGAAGAAGGCTGGGCTTTCGCGTACACCACTCTGACCGTCGCAGCGGTCGTGGTTCTGCTGTTCGGCGTGCTCTACCCGAACCTGATGCCGTCGACGATCGATCCCGCCTACAGCCTGACGATCGACAACGCGGCCTCCAGCCCGTACACGTTGACGATCATGAGCTGGGCGGCGCTCATCTTCGCACCGCTGGTGCTGGTGTATCAGGGATGGACGTATTGGGTTTTCCGGCAACGCATCTCGGCCGACCGGATTCCCGATCCCGCGGGTTTGACGCGGCGGCGGACATGAACCTGTGGCGGACCTCGCCTGCGATGCGTCGCTACCTGGTCGCATCGGTGCTGTGCGGGGTGCTCATCACCGGCGCGACCATTGGTGCGGCCGTCGTGCTCGCCGATGTCGTGGCAGGCGTGATCACCGACCCCACCACGCGCCACCTCCGCCACTGGGCCGGCCCCCTCGCACTTCTGGTGGCGCTGTGGGTGATCCGCACCGTCGCACACTGGCTCCAGAGCAGGCTGGCCTCGACGGGCGCCACGCAGGTGATCGCCGACCTGTCCGCCCAGGTGCTCCATGCGGTCACCGCGCTGCCACCGCGACTCCTCGCCGCCGAACGCGACACCGCGGCCGCGTTGATCACTCGTGGCCTCGACGGTCTACGACCGTTTCTCACGGCGTATCTGCCTGCGGTGTTCCTCGCGGGCATCCTCACCCCGGCTGCGGTGCTGGTGATCGCCGTGGTCGACTGGCGCTCGGCACTCATCGTCCTGATTGCGCTGCCGCTCATTCCGATATTCATGGTGTTGATCGGGCTGCTGACCAAGGAACGCTCGGAGGCCGCCTTGTCGGCGATGAGCACACTGCAGTCACGGATGCTCGACCTGGTGGCGGGCATACCGACGCTGCGGGCGTTGGGGCGACTCGAAGGCTCTGTCGGGCGCATCACCGAACTGGCTGCGGCGCATCGCCGTTCGACGATGTCCACCCTGCGGATGGCGTTTCTGTCGGCGTTGGTCCTCGAACTGCTGGCCACGTTGGGCGTCGCGCTCGTCGCCGTCGGCATCGGGTTGCGGCTGGTCTTCGGCGAGATGACACTGACCGCGGGCCTCACCGCGCTGCTGCTGGCACCGGAGGTGTTCTGGCCGCTTCGCCGCGTCGGGGTGGAGTTTCACGCCGCCCAGGACGGCAAGACGGCGGCCGACGCCGCACTCCGACTCCTCGACCAACTGCCCAGCCGACCAGCGGGAACCCGCACGGTCCCGGCGGCCGGGGCCACCATCCACCTCGGAGCCCTCGACGAGGATGTGGCGCCGGGCCGGGTGACGGTGCTGACCGGTCCCAACGGTGCCGGTAAGTCGACGCTGCTGCACACGATCCTCGGCCTGCATCCTGGCGAGGTTTCGATCAGCGGGATCGATGTCGGCGACCTCGACCTGCCGTCATGGTGGCACCAGGTCTCCTGGTTACCGCATCGTCCGGTCCTGGTGCCGGGCACCGTCCGCGACAACCTCGAGCTGTTCGGGCCGATTGCCGACCTCGACGAGGCCTGCCGCTCAGCGGGTTTCGACGAAGTCCTCGCAACGCTCCCCCAGGGCCTGGAGACCGTGCTCGGTCGCGACGGTACGGGACTGTCGCTCGGTCAGCGTCAGCGGCTGGGGCTGGCCCGGGCGCTGGGTTCGACCGCGGAGGTGCTGTTGCTCGACGAGCCGACGTCGCATCTCGATGCGGCGATGGAAGCCCGTGCGCTCGACGCGATCGTCGCGCGGGCCCGCGCCGGCGCCACGGTGCTGGTGGTCGGTCACCGGGCTCCGGTGCGCGCGATCGGCGACCGGGTGCTCGTCATGAGGGAGTTCGTCGATGCGTGAACTGTTGAGAGCTCGGCTGGGGCGACTGTCGCTCGCGGCGGTGCTCGGTGTCCTGTCGCTGGGCAGCGCGCTGGCGCTGGCCGCGATTTCGGCTTGGTTGATCACGAGGGCGTGGCAGATGCCGCCGGTGCTGCACCTGACGGTCGCGGTCGTCGCGGTGCGTGCGCTCGGCATCTCTCGCGGTGTCCTGGGGTACTGCCAGCGGCTGGCGTCACACGACACCGCGCTGCGCTGTGCGGCAGACACCCGCGAGGCCCTGTACCGCCGCCTGGCCGAAACGCCTGCCGACACCGCGATGCGAATGCCCAGCGGTGAACTGGTTTCCCGGATCGGCGCGTCGGTCGACGACCTGGCCGACGTCGTGGTGCGGGCGGTGCTGCCGATCGCGGTGGCCGCCGTACTCGGGCTGGCCGCCGTCGTCGGCATCGGCCTCATCTCCCTCGAGGCGGCCGTCGTCCTGGCGCTGTGTCTGCTGATCGCGGGCGTCGTCGCGCCCGTGATGGCAGCCCGGGCCGCCGAGGCGACGGAAGATGCGGCCACGCAACATCATTCGGGACGTGATGTGGCGGTGATGCACGCCCTCGACCATGCTCTGGAGCTTCGGGTCTGCGGACGCCTCGAGGCGGTCCTCGCCGAAGTCGAGCGTCGTCACCGCAACTGGGGACAAGCCACGGACATGGCGGCGGCACCCGCCGCGGTGGCGACCGCGGCCTCGACCGCGGCGATCGGCGCCAGCGTGTTCGGCGCCGTGATCGCCGCGATCGCGATCGCCGACTCGGTCGCACCGACGACGCTCGCGATCCTGATGCTGTTACCGCTGTCGGCGTTCGAGGCGAGCGCCGCATTGCCCGCGGCCGCCGTGCAGTTGACCAGATCGCGTATCGCGGCGCGCCGCCTCGCCGAGATCAGCGAGCCGATCGACTCGCCGCGCGAGCGGCCGACCGTTCCCGAGGTCTCTGTGGGGCCCGGCGACCGCCTCGCGATCGTGGGCCCGAGCGGATCGGGCAAGACCACGCTGTTGCTGTCCATGGCCGAGAGCGACCCGACCGCAGTCTTTCTCGCCGAAGACGCCCACCTGTTCGCCACCACAGTGCGCGACAACATGTTGGTGGCGCGCGGTGATGCCAGCGACGACGAGATTCGAGCCGCGTTACAACGGGTGGGTCTGCGCGACTGGCTCGACGCGTTGCCGGATGGGCTGTCCACGGTGCTGATCGGCGGGGCGGTCGCCGTGTCCGCCGGGCAGCGTCGGCGGCTGTTGTTGGCGCGCGCTCTTCTCACCACGGCCCCGACGGTGTTGCTCGACGAACCCACCGAGCATCTCGACGCCGCCGCTGCCCACCGGATTCTGGTCGACCTGCTGACTCCGGGTGCGCTGTTTGCTGCCGACCGCGCGGTCGTCGTGGCCACACATCATCTGCCCGAGCACCTCGAGTGTCCTACCGTCATCCTCGCTGGTCGCGGAGTAACCTCCTCGGCATGAGCGAGCCGGAAAACCCCGAGACGCCACCGCAAACGCCACCCCAAACACCACCGCCGCCGTCGCAGTCGCCGCCACCGCCGTCACAGCCGCAGCCGCCTCCGTCACAGCCGCAGTACGGCGCCTATCCGGGCGGTTATCCCCCGCCTCCGCCGCAGGGTTACGGCTATCCACCGCCGGCGAGCGCCCCCAAGAACGGCATCGGCATCGCGGCCCTGGTGGTCGCGATCATCGCGCTGCTGTCGGTCTTCGGCGGCGTCGTCCTCGGTGTCGTCGCCGTGATTCTCGGCTTCATCGGCTGGGGCAGGGCCAAGCGCGGTGAGGCCACCAACGGCGGTATCGCCATCGCCGGCATCGTGCTCGGGTTCTTGAGCATCATCGAAGCCATCGTCGTCATCTGGCTGGCCGTCTGGGGTTTCAACGAGGTGGGCGGCAGCGACTACATCGACTGCATATCGCGCGCGGGCAACGACCAGGATGCGGTGCAGCAGTGTGCCGAGGAGTTCCAACACCGTGTCGAGGACCAGTTCGACGTGACGATCACGCCGACGCCGTAGTCAGCGGGGCGGGAAATACTTGACGATACCCTCCTGCACCACGGTGGCGACCGGCTGACCGGACCGATCGAAGAAGTGGCCGGTTCCCAGACCGCGGGAGTCGGCGGCCACGGGTGAGGCCGTCGAGTACAGCAACCATTGGTCGAAGTGCACGGGCCGGTGAAACCACACCGAGTGGTTGGTGGTGACCGCGAAGATCCGGTCGTAACCCCATGACAGGCCGTGCGTGGTGATGATCGAGTCGAGCACGGTGGTGTCCGACGAGTAGACGAGCGCGGCGGCGTGCAGCACCGGATCGTCGGGCATCTGGCCGAGCGCCCTCATCCACACACGGTTGTGCGCCAGCTTCTCGCCTTTGTGGCGCATCACCCAGCTCGGATCGTTGGTGTAGCGCCAGTCGATGGGCCGCAACGCGTTGACGAAATGCGGGACGACTTCCTCGTAGCCGCGCAGCAGGTCGTCCACCGGCGGCACCGACTCCGGGTCGGGCAGGTCGGGTGGCGCGATCGCGTGCTCCAGGCTGCGACCGCCGGCCAGGAAGGACACCATCGCCGTCGTCAGCAGGAGGCCGTCCTGCATGACGTCGACGCGGCGGTTGGCGAAGCGCCGTTCGTCACGGAGTCGCACCACGTGGAACTCGAGATCCTTCTCCGGATCCCCACCCGCGATGAAGTGGGCCGACAACGCACTGGGCGGTGTGGGGTGCTTCAAGCTGCGGCCGGCCGCCACGAACGACTGGGCCATCATCTGCCCGCCGAAGGTCCGCACGGGGTTCTTGCTGGGGTGCGAGCCGATGTAGATGTCGTCGGCGATCTGGCGGAGATTGAGTACCTCGAGCAGTTCGTCGAAGTCCGCTGTCACACGTCGTCCTCGCCGATTCTGTGCACATGGATCAGGTTCGTGGAGCCTACTGTGCC
Organism: Mycobacterium sp. 852002-51152_SCH6134967; assembly: GCF_001667105.1. Taxonomy (NCBI): domain Bacteria; kingdom Bacillati; phylum Actinomycetota; class Actinomycetes; order Mycobacteriales; family Mycobacteriaceae; genus Mycobacterium; species Mycobacterium sp. 852002-51152_SCH6134967. Next base: position 92,517 of record NZ_LZIK01000071.1, read on the forward strand.
GGGCGGAATGCCGGCGATGACGACCACCAGGTCCCCTCGCTTGTAGCGACCGAGCTCGAGCAGCGACTTGTCGACCTGGCGGATCATTCCGTCGGTGGTCTGGATATGCGGGACGATGAACGTCTCGGTGCCCCAACTCAGCGCGAGCTGGCTGCGCACCTCCGGCAGCGACGTGAACGCCAGCAGCGGCAGCGGCGTGTGCAACCGTGCGAGCCTGCGCACCGTGTCACCCGACTGGGTGTAGGCGACCAGCGCCTTCGCATCGAGGCGCTCGCCGATATCGCGGGCGGCATAGGAGATTACGCCGCGCTTGGTCCGGGGCACGTGCGTGAGCGGCGGTGCGGCCACCGAATTCTCCTCGACCGCCTTGATGATGCGTGCCATCGTCTTGACCGCTTCGAGCGGATACTTGCCGACGGAGGTCTCACCGGAGAGCATCACCGCGTCGGTGCCGTCGAGGATCGCGTTGGCGACATCGGACGCCTCGGCCCGGGTGGGCCGCGAGTTCTCGATCATCGACTCCAGCATCTGAGTCGCGACGATGACGGGTTTTGCGTTCTCCCTTGCCATTTGGATCGCACGCTTCTGCACCAGCGGCACTTCCTCGAGCGGCAACTCCACGCCGAGGTCACCGCGGGCGACCATGATCGCGTCGAATGCCAGTACCACTGCCTCGAGATTGTCGATGGCTTCGGGCTTCTCGAGCTTGGCGATGACGGGCACTCGACGACCGACCCGGTCCATCACCTCGTGCACGAGTTCGATGTCGGCCGGCGACCGGACGAACGACAGCGCGACGAAGTCCACACCGAGGCGCAGGGCGAATTCGAGGTCGTCGATGTCCTTTTCCGACAGCGCCGGCGCCGAGACGTTCATCCCGGGTAGCGACATGCCCTTGTTGTTGCTGACCGGACCGCCCTCGGTGACGGTGCAGACGAGGTCGTTGCCCTCGATGCTCTCGACGACGAGGCCGACGTTGCCGTCGTCGACAAGGACGCGGTCACCGGGGGTGGCGTCCTCGGCCAGCCGCTTGTAGGTGGTCGAAACGCGGTCAGAGCTTCCCTCGACGTCGTCGACGGTGATGCGCACCGTCTCGCCGGCAGCCCAGAAGGTGGGGCCGTCCTTGAAGCGGCCGAGCCGGATCTTGGGGCCCTGCAGGTCGGCGAGGATGCCGACCGCGCGGCCGGTGGCGTCCGACGCGGACCGGACCCGCTTGTAATGGGCTTCGTGATCGGGATAGTCGCCGTGGCTGAAATTGAGCCGCGCAACGTCCATTCCCGCTGTGACCAGGGCACGGACGGCGTCATCGGTCGCGGTGGCCGGACCGAGGGTGCAGACGATCTTTCCGCGTCTATTCACGACACTCGAGCATAGTCGTTATCGATTCAGACGACGGCCAGCGGAAGAGCACCCGGGATCACCGGGGCAGGCAGATCCGACTCCCCCATCAGGAACGTGTCGACCGCGTGCGCGGCGCTACGGCCCTCGGCGATCGCCCAGACGATCAGCGAGGCGCCGCGATGGGCGTCGCCGCAGACGAACACGCCGGGTACGTCGGTCTGCCAGTCAGAGCCACACGGCAGCGCGCCGCGCCGGTTCAGTGTCAGGCCCAGTTGGTCGAGGAGCGGCATGTGTTCGACGCCGTCGAAACCGATGGCCAACAACGCCAGCTCGCAGGGAATTTCCATCGGTTCGCCGACCGGGGTGATGACGCGACGGCCGGTTGGGTCACGCTCGACCTTGACCTCGGCGATCTCGAGAGCGCGAAGGTTCCCGCTGTCGTCGCCGACGAATCGCTGGACGGCAACTTCGTAGCGCCGGTGGCCACCCTCGGCGTGGGCCGGTGAGAGCCGGGTCCGCAATACGAGCGGCCAGGTGGGCCACGGTGTGCGCGAGTCGTCGCGGGTTTCGGGCGGTTCGGGGTTGTAGTCGAGCTGGGTCACCGACAGCGCGCCCTGCCGATGCGCGGTGCCGAGGCAGTCGGCACCGGTGTCACCGCCACCGATGATCACGACGTGCTTGCCGGTCGCGCTGATCATGCTGGGCCCGTCGCCCTCGCACTCCTTGTTCGCGGGCACGAGGTGCTCCATCGCCAGGTGGACACCTTTGAGATCGCGCCCCTCGACCACGTAGTCCCGCGCACGCAACGCCCCGACGGCGAGCACGACGGCGTCGTACTGCGCGCGGAGCTGCTCGACGGAGACATCCACGCCGACTTCAGTCTCGGTGACGAATCGCGTTCCCTCCGCACGCATCTGAGCCAGCCGCTGATCCAGCGTCGCCTTCTGAAGCTTGTACTCGGGGATGCCGTAGCGCATCAACCCGCCGATGCGGTCGTCCCGCTCGTAGACCGTCACCTCGTGGCCGGCACGCGTGAGCTGTTGTGCCGCAGCAAGCCCCGCCGGACCGGAGCCGACGATCGCGACGCGCTTACCGGAAGCGATCGCGGCCGGTTGCGGTTGCACCGCGCCCGAGAGCCAAGCGTGGTCGGCGATGGTCTGCTCGATGCGCTTGATCGTGACGCTGCCGCCGGTCTGCTCCTCCGAGATCGACAGCACGCACGCCGCCTCGCACGGTGCCGGGCACAACCGGCCGGTGAACTCCGGGAAGTTGTTGGTGGCGTGCAGGCGGTCGCTGGCCGCATCCCATCTGCCGCGGCGCACAAGATCGTTCCACTCCGGGATCAGGTTGCCCAGCGGACAGCCCGCGGTTCCGGAGTGGCAGAACGGAATTCCGCAGTCCATGCACCGCCGGGCCTGCTGGGACACCTCGGCGGCGCGCCGGTTCGGGTCCTGCTGCTCGTAGACCTCGCGCCAGTCGCCCACGCGTTCATCGACAGGACGTTTGGCCGCCTCGACCTTCGGAACCTTGAGAAATCCGGTGGGATCAGCCACGGCTGGCCTCCATGATCGCGGTGTCGACGTCGCGGCCCTCGCGCTTGGCGGTGAGAGTGGCCTGCAGGACGCGCTGGTAGTCGCGGGGCATGATTTTGGTGAACTGGCTACTGCGCCTTGGCCAGTCCGACAGCAGCGAGGCCGCCAGGCTGCTGCCGGTGTACTGGGCGTGCCGGGAGATCACGTCGCGCAGCCAGGCGAGATCTTCCGGGTCGAGGCACTGCAGCTCCACCATCTCGGTGTTGACCCGCCTGTGGTCCAGGCCGAGGACGAAGGCGATGCCACCGGACATGCCCGCGGCCATGTTGCGGCCGGTCTTGCCGAGCACCACGACCCGACCGCCGGTCATGTACTCGCAAGCGTGGTCGCCGACGCCTTCGACGACCGTCAGCGCACCCGAGTTTCGGGCCGCGAAGCGTTCGCCGGCGCGGCCGCGCAGGTACACCTCCCCCGACGTCGCGCCGAACAGCAGCGTGTTGCCGGCGATCACGTTGTCCTCGGCCAGGAACAGCACGTCCTCGGGCGGCCGCACCACGATCCGGCCGCCGGACAAGCCTTTTCCGACGTAGTCGTTGGCGTCGCCGACGAGTTCCAGGGTGATGCCCGGTGGCAGGAACGCACCGAGCGACTGGCCCGCAGAGCCGGTCAGGGTGATGTGAATGGTGCCGTCGGGCAGGCCCTGCGCGCCGTAGCGCCGGGTCACCCCGGAGCCCAGCAGCGTGCCGACGGTGCGGTTGACGTTGCGGATGGGCAGTTCGAGCCGGACGGTATGGGCGTCCTCGAGTGCACCCTCGGCGAGCTGGATCAGCGTCTGGTCGAGCGCCTGATCCAGTGCGTGGTATTGCTCGCGGACCTTGCGGCGAGGCGAGGGTCGGCCCGTGTGCCCGTCGGCGGGCACGGCGAAGATCGGTGACAGGTCCAAACCTTGGGTCTTCCAATGCTGGACGCCCGTGACGGTGTCGAGCAGCTCGGCGTGCCCGATCGCCTCGTCGAGGGTCCGGAAACCGAGCTCCGCCAGATACTTACGGATGTCTTCGGCGATGAAGCGGAAGAAGTTCTCGACAAACTCGGGCTTGCCGGTGAACCGGGCGCGCAGTTCGGGGTTCTGCGTGGCGACCCCGACCGGGCAGGTGTCGAGGTGGCAGACCCGCATCATGATGCAGCCGGACACGATGAGCGGGGCGGTGGCGAAGCCGTACTCCTCGGCGCCGAGCAGCGCGGCGACGACGACATCGCGCGCAGTGCGCATTCCGCCGTCGCACTGAACGGTGATCCGGTCGCGTAACCCGTTGAGCATCAACGTCTGCTGAGTCTCGGCGAGTCCGATCTCCCACGGCACGCCGGCGTGCTTGAGGCTCGTCAGGGGTGCCGCCCCGGTGCCGCCGTCGTAACCCGAGATCAGCACGACATCGGCGTGGGCCTTGGACACGCCTGCGGCGACGGTTCCGACGCCGACGCTGCTGACGAGCTTGACGTGGATGCGCGCCTGGTCGTTCGCGTTCTTGAGATCGTGGATCAGCTGCGCGAGATCCTCGATGGAGTAGATGTCGTGATGCGGCGGCGGCGAGATGAGGCCGACCCCTGGGGTGGAGTGTCGCGTCTTGGCGATGTTGGGATAGACCTTGAAGCCCGGGAGTTGACCCCCTTCACCGGGTTTCGCCCCTTGGGCCATCTTGATCTGGATGTCCGTCGCGTTCACCAGGTAGTCGCTGGTGACACCGAAGCGGCCAGAGGCGACCTGCTTGACGGCGCTGCGACGCTTGGGGTCGTAGAGCCTATCGGTGTCCTCGCCGCCCTCACCGGAGTTCGAACGGCCGCCGAGGTTGTTCATCGCGATCGCCATCGTTTCGTGGGCCTCGGCCGAGATGGACCCGTAGCTCATGGCGCCGGTGTTGAACCGCTTGACGATCTCCTCGACGGATTCCACCTCGTCGAGCGGTACCGGCGGCCTGACCTTCTTGAACTCGAACAGGCCCCGCAGAGTTCCGCCTTCGCGGCTGAGGCGGTTCACCTCGTCGGAATACTGCTGGAAGATGTCCTGGCGCGCGGTGCGCGTCGAATGCTGCAGCAGGAAAACGACTTCGGGGGTGAACAGGTGCAGTTCGCCTTCTCGGCGGAACGCGTAGTCGCCGCCGACCTCGAGGCGTCGGTGGACACGCTCGGTCGGGTTCTCCGGGTAGGCCCGGCGGTGGCGTTGTTTGACTTCTTCGGCGATCACGTCGAGGCCGACACCGCCGAGCTGGCTTGGCGTGCCGGTGAAGTACTCGTCGATGACATCTTTGTCGATGCCGACCGCCTCGAAGGCCTGCGCGGCCGTGTAGGAGGCGACGGTGGAGATGCCCATCTTGCTCATCACCTTCATGACACCTTTGCCGAGGGCCTTGCAGTAGTTGCGTACTGCGGCGGCGGGTTCGATGCCGGTCAGTTCCCCTTCGCGGACGAGGTCTTCGATCGACTCGAAGGCGAGGTACGGGTTGACCGCGGCGGCGCCGAATCCGATGAGCATCGCGATATGGTGCACCTCGCGGGCGTCACCGCTCTCGACCACCAGCGCGACGGTGGTGCGCTCCTTCGTGCGCACGAGGTGGTGGTGCACGGCCGAAACGGCCAACAGCGACGGGATCGGCGCGCGGGTGTGGTCGGAGTCCCGATCGGAGATGACAAGCGTTCGTGCGCCTTTGGCGATCGCCTCACAGGCCTTAGTGCGAAGGTCCTCGAGAGCGTCGGCAAGCCCTTCGCCGCTGCGCTCGACGTCGTAGAGGGCCTTCAGCACGGTGGTGCGCAGGCCGGGGTGTTCACCGTCGTCATTGATGTGAACGATTTTGTTGAGCTCGTCGTTGTCGAGAATCGGCCAGCGCAGCACGATCTGGCGACATGAGGCGGCGGACGGTTCGAGCAGGTTCTGTTCGGGACCCATGATCCGGGCCATCGATGTGATGATCTCTTCGCGGATGGCGTCCAGCGGCGGGTTGGTGACCTGTGCGAAGAGTTCGACGAAATAGTCGTAGAGCAGTCGGGACCGTTGTGAGAGCACCGCGGTTGGAGTGTCGGTGCCCATGGAGCCGAGCGGCTCTGCCCCCGAGGCGGCCATCGGTGTGAGCAGCACGCGCAGATCCTCTTCGGTGTAGCCGAAGGCGATCTGGCGCTTCACGACGTTGTCGTGGTTGGGCTGAACACGGGTGCGGTCGGGCAGGGTGGCGATGTCGAGCAGGCCGGCGTGCAACCACTCGCCGTAAGACTCCTGCGCCGACAGGTCCGCCTTGATCTCGTCGTCGGTGACGATGCGCCCAGCGCCGGTGTCGATCAGGAACATCTTGCCTGGTTGCAGGCGGCCCTTGGCGACGATCTGCGCTGACGGCACGTCGAGCACGCCGCTCTCGCTGGCGAGGATGACGCGGTCGTCGATCGTGCGCCACCACCGGCCGGGGCGTAATCCGTTGCGGTCCAGCACCGCACCGACGAGCGTGCCGTCGGTGAAGGTGACACACGCGGGACCGTCCCAAGGCTCCATCAAGGATGCGTGGAACTGCCAGAAGGCGCGTTCGGCGTCGTCCATGGTGGCGCTGTTCTCCCAGGCCTCCGGGATCATCATCAGCACGGCGTGGTGCAGGCTGCGACCGCCGAGGTGCAGCAGTTCGAGCACTTCGTCGAAGGAGGCCGAGTCGGAAGCCTCCGGCGTGCAGATCGGGAACAGGCGGGACAGATCGCCGGGGATGTTCTCGCTGGCGAGCATCGCCTCGCGTGCGCGCATGCGATTGCGGTTGCCGCGAACGGTGTTGATCTCACCGTTGTGGGCGACGTAGCGGAAGGGGTGAGCCAAGGGCCACGACGGGAACGTGTTCGTCGAGAACCGGCTGTGCACGATCGCGATGGCACTACGGCAGCGCTTGTCGCGCAGATCCGAGAAGTATTGTGGCAGCTGCTTTGTGGTGAGCATGCCCTTGTACGCCATGGTGCGGCTGGACAGCGACGGAAAGTAGACGCCTTCGCGCTCGGCCCGTTTGCGGAGCGGATAGACGCGTCGGTCGAGTTCGATGCCGCCGACCTCGGTGGTCGAGGCGACGAACAGTTGCTCCATGTGCGGCATGCAACCCAGCGCGGTGGCACCGAGGTTTGCGCCGAGGGGATCGATCGGCAAGAGACGCCAGCCGAGCACCTTCAACCCTTCGTCGTCGGCGATGGCTTCTACGCTTTCGCGGGCGGCGGCGCGGGCCGCGGGTTCTTGAGGCATGAAACAGATACCTGCGGCGAAGGTGTTGCTTCCGTCGAGCGCAGGGGCCGGGAGGTCGAAGTCGACGACCTCGCGCAGCAGCTCGACGGGCAGTTGGATGAGAATGCCCGCACCGTCACCGCTGTTGGTCTCGGCGCCTGCGGCGCCGCGGTGGTCGAGATGCTCGAGGGCGGTCAGCCCGTCGGCGACGATGGAGTGCGAGCGTCGGCCCTGGATGTCGACGACCATGGCGACACCGCAGGAATCCGCTTCATTGGCCGGGTCGTAGAGACCTTGGGGTTCGGGGAATGTCGAAAAGAGCATCGAGGGGGCACCTTCGCAGTCCGGAAGTGTTCATGTCCGGGACTGCACCGGCCCGCAGCCGATTGTATCAGCGCGGCTAAGCGCTCACCCGTCGAGAACCGTGGGGACCAGCGGGAATCCGGGAAGATTGCGTACCACTGTCCAGGTCAGGGCTGAGACCACAATCACGACAATCATCGGGGTGTTCATCACCGGTTTGCTCTGGCGCCATCGGACCAGAAGCCACGTCAGCAAAAGGGGAAGGCCGACGAGTAGATAGAGGTTGTCCACCACGGCCGCAGCGAGATCGCCGTGCAGCAGATCGTGCGTCATGCGCAGTCCGCCGCAGGCGGGGCAGTCCAGACCGGTGAGCGCCTTGAAGGGGCAGGCCGGAAAGATGAAACCCGGGCGATGCGGATCGGCGATGCCGATGTAGGCCAGCGCGCCAGTCAGGACGGCGCCTGCACCGAGTGCGCCGTAAAGCCGCTTGCGGCTCGTGCCGACGCTAGGTGCCATCGCGCAGCGGGCGCCCCTGAGGATCGCGGACTTTGTCGGTGAGCAGCATGATGGCGTCGATGATGCCCCAGATGATGGCGCCGATACCGCACGTGATCAGGCCGACGACCAATTGCGCTATACCCAGCCCGGTGTAGCCGAGGTAGATGCGGCCGATGCCGACCAGGCCGAAGAGGCCAAGCAGCTGAAGCAGCCCCGCGACGAGTTTGGACTTGTCGGAATAGGGTTCGCCCGTAATGGGGTGACGGCCGTAGGGCGCCAATGGATCGCCGTATGCCGACGGGTAACCCCCCGGCGGCGGCCCGTACTCGCTGCCTGGCGGGGGCGGATATTGCGGCTGGTAATTCGGCTCTTGCGGGGGCGTGCTGCCATGCTCACTACCACCGAACTGCGGCTCCGTCATGGCACCCAGCATGCCAGACGGGGGTGGTGCCAGTCAGTAAGAATTCTGTGCGCACTGGCCTCACGGCATTGCCCCGATGTTTGCGGAGGCTCGACGAACCCGGCGGTCGTAGCCGACAAAGGTCAAGAGATTGTCGCTCAATCTGATTCGCTGGAGCGACCGCGGAAGGACTTCGCAAGTGCCGATACCGCGCGTGTCAGAACGGTGGCGGTTGGTAGTTGGCGGCCAGCCAGGCTTGCCGCTGCCGTTCTTCTTCGGCAATCAGCTCGGCGCGCTGGCGACGTTCGGCTTTTATGCGATCGCGACGGTCGTCTTCGCGTGTCTGTTTGCGCCGGGGCATCATCAGGGTTCGGTCGACCGTAGCGGGCGCGGTATCGGCGGGAATCTCAAGCTCGCCCGTCGACTGCCCGAGTGCCGGAAACATGTTTGCGCCATGGGGTTCGCTGCGCCACACGTGTCCCGTGGGCCCGATCAACTCGATTGTGCCGTCGGCCAACTGTTGATCAGTCCAGCCACGTGGTCCACAGAAGAACGTCTTGATCAGATGGTGAGTCCGGCAGTAGTGCTTGGTGTTCGACGGATGCGTCGGACCCTGGGGCCAAGGAGTGGTGTGGTCGACGTCGGACTGGTGCACCGGTTTGTCGCAGCCCGGCCATCGGCAGGTCAGGTCTCGCCACTGCAGGAAGTCGCGCAGCGCCACGTTGGGCCGGTACCCGTTGTCGGCTTTGGTCGGCACGGTCAACGGCTTCAGTTGCGCGGTCTTGGCAGTCTTACGAATCGACTCGGCGGGCAGCACCCCGAAGCCCTTCAGGTAACCGGGCTTGTCACTGCCCCCCTCGAGGGTGGCCTGCTCGGCAAGCACGTGGATGATGGCCGTCGTTGCGGCCGCGCGTTCTGCGGCTGCGGGGCAGTCGTCGAGCCCACATTCACAGGGCAGTGTGGATTCCCCGCGAGCCAGCGGTCCACATGCATCGGCGCGGCGCTGCTGCTGGGTTCGAGGATCGTTTTCGCACACCGTGGTGGCCAAAGCATTCAGTCGGTTGTCCAGTGCCGCACCATCGGTCGCCCGCAGATTGCCCCCGATCCACGCCATCCCTGGACAGCCCGGCTCGACGTTGATGTGGCGATTGTCTTCGGCTCGTCGCGGGACCCGCACTGCTTCCGGATCGAAGCGTGCTACGAACATGTCCACGCGGTCAATCAGTTTGGGACCAGACAGTTTCATCCACTTCTCGGCCCTGGCAGCCAGCGCCTCATCGAGCGCGGGCATGATGTCGGGCTCGACGTTCTCGGTGCGAGACATGATGGTGGCCACCACCCGGTAATCGATCCACCCGCGTCGAAACACTTCTGCTACCCGCGGAAGCCGTTCGCGCAACGTGTTCGCCGCATGTACTTGACTGAGCGCGCGGGCATGACTGATGTTCTGAACGGGCGATATTTCTGCCGCTACGACGACAGCGACATCGGTTAGAAACATCTTGGCTTCGATATGCTCGGTGACGCGCCGTGCGTAAAGTTCGGCGACGAGCGCCAGCCGGCGCCCCATCGCCGCAGCCTCCTCGCGAGCCTCTTCACCCATAAGGGTGATTAGATCGCCAGCGGAAGCGTCTTCGAACATGAGTTCGACACTACTCGAACCCACCGACAGCACAGCGCATTCGACAGTCGGGCTGTGGAGAACCCGGGAGAAAGGTCTAACCTCTCCGACGGCGGCGCAGCCACTTACGCACTCGCCGGCCGTCCGAGTCCTCGGCTTTGCTTGCGAGCTCTTCGGCTGCGGCTTTAGCCTCGACGGCTGCCTCGTGCGCCTCAGGAGCGTCTACGAGCGCGTCGCTGGCGTCCTCACCTTCGACCGCGCCCACACTACTGACGTCATCAGCGTCGGAGTCGGGCGATTCTTCGCTCACCGCAACATCTTCCGTCGCTTCCGTGTCGGCCGACTCCTCGGCTTCGTCGGCCGCCTCAGCAGCTTCAGCCTCGGCCGCGTCTGCCAACTCGTCCGCAACAGTCTCGCCCTCGACGGCCGACTCGTGTGCCTCAGGAGCGTCTGCGAGCGCGTCGCCGGCTTCCTCACGTTCGACCGCACCGACGCCACCGGTGTCAGCGGGTTCACCGGCATCAGTCGCGTCGCTTTCATTGGCTTCAGCCTCGGCCGCGGCTGCCAACTCTTCGGCAACCGTCTCGCCCTCGACCGCCGACTCATGTGCGTCGGCAGCGTCTGCGAGGGCGTCGCCGGCTTCCTCACCTTCGACCGCACCGACACCACCTGCATCGGCGGGTTCACCGGCAACAGTCGGCTCGTCGCTTTCGTCGGCTTCAGCCTCAGCCTCGTCCGCCAGCTCTTCGGCGACTGCCTCACCCTCGACCGCAGACTCGTGCGCCTCGGCGGCGTCTCCGAGCGCGTCGCTCGCCTCCTCACCCCCAATCGCACCGACACCACCGGCATCGGCGGGTTCACCGGCAACGGCGGCTGCGTCGGCGTCAGCCTCGTCGGTCTCGGTCTCGGTCTCGTCCGTCCCTTCGTCGGCTTCAACCTTGTCAGCCGCTTCAGCCTCGGCCTCGTCCGCCAACTCTTCAGCGGCTGCCTCACCCTCGACCGCCGACTCGTGGGCCTCCGCGGCGTCGACCAATGCGTCACTGGCCTCCTCACCCTCAACCGCGCCCACGCCACCGGCGTCACCGGCTTCACCGGCCTCGGCGAACTCCTCCGCCTCGAGAATCTCCTCCGCCGGCGCCTGGTCCACACCCTCAGCCAGCGCCTCGGCCTCAGCGACCGCCTCCGTCTCGGGCACGCCAGCGTCGGGCTCGTCGATGGCTTCAGCCTCGGCCTCATCGGCCAACTCTTCGGCGGCTGCCTCACCCTCGACCGCCGACTCGTGGGCCTCGGCGGCGCCGACCAGCGCGTCGCTGGCCTCCTCACCCTCGACGGCACCCACACCGCCGGCCTCAACGACCGACTCCGCCTCGGCGGGCGCATCCGCTACCGCCGCACTGCTTACGTCGGCAGCTCCACTGGGCTCCTCCGCGACGTCCTTCCGCCCGCGCTTCGACCAGAACCGCAGCCTGCGCCGCGCCTTCGCCGGTGGCACCACACTCGTCCGTGCCCCCGCCCCGTCTGCCAGATCCTCGGCCGCTGCCTCGCGCTCGACCGCAGATTCGTGGACCTCGGCGGCGTCGACCAGCGCGTCGCTGGCCTCCTCACCCTCGACCGCACCGACACCGCCCGTGTCGGCCGCTGCACCGGCCTCGGCGAACTCCTCCGCCTCGAGAATCTCCTCGGCAGGCGCCTCGTCCACCTCTTCGGCGAGAGCTTCAGCTTCTGCGACCGCCTCGATCTCAGTCTCGGGCTCTTCCGCCGATTCCTCGTCGCCCTCTGCTGCGAACTCCTCGGCCTCTTCCACGTCGTCCGCCGGCACACCTGCCACGTCCGCGCCGAGCTCCTCGGCCGACACGTCCTCGACCGGGACCTCCTCGCCCTCCGGAACATCTGCCGTGAGCGATTCGGCCTTCACCGCTTCCGAGGTTGCTTTCGATGTCTCGTCTTCGTCGGCGGCCGCAGCCTTGGCAGCCGCCACCACCCCTGTCGTCGAGGCCACGGCGGCCAGTTCCTCGGTCAGCTCCTCGACGGTCGTGCGTTCCGGCTGTGGCTCGCCCCGCAGGCTTGCGGGATCTTCGCGGCCCTTCGGCGCGGCCATGATGTAGACAACTGCGCCGATGAACACGAACGTCGCCGTGAAGGAGTTGATCCGGACGCCCTCGATCAGCGTCGCGTCGTCGACCCTCAACAGCTCAATCCAGAAGCGGCCCACGCAATAGCACGCGACATACAACGCGAACAGGCGGCCGTGGCCGAACTTGAAACGGCGATCGACGTAGATGAGAACCACGAAAACCAGCAGATTCCACAGCAGTTCGTACAGAAAAGTGGGGTGGACGAGGTGAACGACTTCACCGGTCGACACGCCGTTGAGATTGTCGATCATGCCGGATGAATCTCGGCGCTCGTAGATCTTCAGCGCCCAGGGCAGCGTCGTTTCGGCGCCCCACAGCTCCTGGTTGAAATAGTTGCCGAGGCGACCGATCCCTTGCGCGAGAATGATTCCGGGCGCGATCGCGTCCCCGAACGCGGGCAGCGGAATGCCTCTGCGCCGGCAGGCGATCCACGCGCCGACGGCACCGAACGCGACGGCTCCCCAGATTCCGAGACCGCCGTCCCAGATTCGGATCACGCCGGCCAACCCGGCACCGTTGTCCCCGAAGTAGCGCCACCAGTCGGTCGCCACATGGTAGAGCCGACCGCCGATCAATCCGAACGGCACGGCCCACAAGGCGATGTCGTAGATGACCCCGCGTTCGCCGCCGCGCGCTTCCCAGCGCCGGTCACCGATGATCAGCGCCGCCACAATGCCGACGATGATGCAGACCGCGTACGCCCGGATCGGCACGGGACCGAGCTGCCAGACGCCCTGAGCCGGGCTGGGGATGGCGGCCAAGACAGTCGTCGTCACGCAGTAACCCTTCGCCTGACGCCGTCGGCGAGTTCGGCTGTCAACGCTCCGACCGCCTCGACACCGTTCTGCAGCGCCGACACCAACGCCGATCCCACGATCACTCCGTCGGCGTAGGCACCGATCTCGGCTGCCTGGGCGCCCGACCGGACCCCAAGGCCCACGCCAACAGGGATATCCGAGACGGCCTTCACCCGGCGAACCAGTTCGGGCGCAGCCGTCGACACTGCGTCACGCGCACCGGTCACACCCATTGTCGATGCGGCGTAGACGAATCCGCGTGATGCCTGCACCGTCATCGTCAGCCGTTCCGGTGTGGATGATGGCGCCACCAAGAAGATCCGGTCCAAGTCGTAGGTCTCCGAGGCCGCGAGCCATTCGTCGGCTTCGTCGGGAATCAGATCGGGCGTGATCATCCCGAGGCCGCCCGCCGAGGCCAGATCTCGAGCGAATGCGTCGATACCCCACCGCAGCACGAGGTTCCAGTACGTCATCACCACGGCCCTGCCGCCGGCATTGGTGATCGCCTCGACCGCGGCCAGCGAGTCTCGCACCCGCACTCCCCCGCGCAGCGCCGCCTCGGTAGCCGCCGCGATCGTCGGGCCATCCATACCGGGATCGGAGTATGCGATGCCGACCTCCACGAGGTCGCACCCGTTTTCGACCAGTGCAGTCATCGCCGAGATCGAGCCGCGCACATCGGGAAAGCCCGTCGGCAGGTAGCCGATCAGCGCACTGCGCGCCTCGCTTCGGCACGTGTCGAACAACGGTGCCAGCCGACTCACGGTGCACCGTCCAGCAAGCCGAACCACTTCGCCGCGGTCTCGACGTCCTTGTCGCCACGTCCGGAAAGGTTCACCAGCACGATTGTTCCGGGCCCGAGCTCTTGCCCTAGCTGCAAAGCACCCGCGAGTCCGTGCGCCGACTCGATCGCAGGAATGATCCCCTCCGTGCGGCACAGCAACGAGAACGCGTCCATTGCCTCGGTGTCGGTGATCGGCCGATACTCTGCGCGGCCGATGTCCTTGAGGAACGCGTGCTCCGGCCCGACCCCTGGATAATCCAAACCCGCTGAAATGGAATGTGATTCGATGGTCTGACCGTCTTCGTCCTGCAGCAGGTATGAGAATGAGCCTTGGAACGCACCCGGTGATCCCCCGGTGAAAGTCGCTGCGTGCCGTCCGGTTTCGACACCGTCACCGGCGGCTTCATAACCCACCAGCCGCACGTTGGGGTCATCGATGAACGCGTGGAAGATTCCGATCGCGTTGGATCCGCCGCCGACACAGGCCGTCACCGCATCGGGCAGCCGGCCCGCCTGCGCCTGGATCTGGGCGCGCGCCTCGAGTCCGATCACCCGCTGAAAGTCGCGCACCATCGTGGGAAACGGGTGGGGTCCGGCGGCTGTGCCGAAGCAGTAGTAGGTGTTGTCGGCGTTGGTCACCCAATCGCGGAACGCTTCGTTGATCGCGTCCTTCAATGTCTTCGAGCCCGCCTCGACCGACACCACCGTCGCCCCCAGAAGACGCATCCGCGCGACGTTCAACGCCTGGCGCGCCGTGTCGACGGCACCCATGTAGATGACGCACTCCAAGCCGAGCAGCGCGCACGCCGTCGCCGTCGCCACCCCGTGCTGCCCCGCGCCGGTCTCGGCGATCACGCGGGTCTTGCCCATCTGCCTGGCCAACAGGGCCTGGCCGAGGACGTTGTTGATTTTGTGGGATCCGGTGTGGTTGAGGTCTTCTCGTTTCAGGAAGATTCGTGCGCCGCCGGCGTGCTCGGACAACCGTTCGGCTTCGTACAACGGTGAAGGGCGCCCGCTGTAGTGCCGCTGCAGGCGATCCAACTCGTCGAGGAAGGTCTGATCTCCGCGCGCCTTCTCGTAGGCCGTGGTGACTTCCTCGATGACGGCCATCAGCGCCTCTGCGACGAATCTTCCGCCGTAGACACCGAAGTGGCCACGCTCGTCGGGGTCGTGGGCCGTGGGCTCGGCTACGGCCGCGCTGGAACGGGGCAGCTCAGGCCCGGCGAGATCGGCCACTTCTCAACGCGCTGGTTTCGGGCACGACGGATGGGTGCCTGCGGTGACCAGATCGGCGACGGCGCTGCGCGGGTCACCGCTGGTGACCAGACCCTCACCGACGAGCACCGCGTCAGCACCCGCACCGGCGTACGCCAGCAGATCAGCGGTGCCGCGGACCCCGGACTCCGCGACGCGGATGACGTCGGTCGGCAATCCCGGAGCGATCCGCGCGAAGCAATCCCGGTCGACCTTCAACGTCTTGAGATCGCGTGCGTTGACGCCGATTACCGCGGCGCCGGCGGACAGCGCACGGTCGGCCTCCTCCTCGGTGTGCACCTCGACCAGTGCGGTCATGCCCAGCGATTCCGTGCGCTCCAGCAACGACTCCAGCACCGGCTGCTCCAACGCCGCGACGATGAGCAACAGCATGTCCGCGCCGTGGGCGCGCGCCTCGTGGATCTGGTAGGGCCGAACGATGAAGTCCTTGCGCAACACCGGGATTGACACCGCGGCGCGCACCGCGTCCAGGTCCTCGAGCGATCCGTTGAAGCGACGCTGTTCGGTGAGCACGCTGATGATGCGCGCACCACCGCTTTCGTAGGCGCTCGCGAGTTCGGCCGGATCCCCGATGGGGGCCAGTTCGCCGCGCGAGGGGCTCGCACGCTTCACCTCGGCGATCACCGCGATCCCCGGGGCGCGCAGCGCGGCCATCACGTCCAGCGGGGGCGGCGCGTCCTTGGCCTTGGCTTTGATGTCGGCGAGCGGGATGAGGGCCTCGCGGGCGGCGACGTCGGCTCGGACTCCCTCGATGATCGAGTCGAGTACCGTCGCCGAACTCATGAGTGCCGCTTCCCTTCCCCCGGAAACACCGAACGATCTTCAACCACGAAGGGTAGCCGCCACCACAACACCGCCGATCACCGGCCCTTGTTGTCCGGATTCGTCGCATCCTGGGTCGGATCGGAACCCGCGTCGAGGGCGTCCCAGATCGCGCGTTCGGACATCTCGCCTGCGGGTTCGTCGGGTTGCGGGGCGCGTCGCGAGTACCGGGCCGCGCCGGAGCGCTCACGGGCCGCAGACCGCATCAACAACACCGCGCAGGCCAGCGCGATCACCGCGGCCACCACAGTGATCACTGCTCCCGCGTAGTGCCGCTGGGTACCGACCAGGTCCGCAACCGGCGCCTCCGCGATGTGCGAGGCGCGTACCGCCACATCCCGAGTGACCCACAGGCTGATGGCCAGATACGCGGTCCCGGCGCTGGCCGCCGCGACGAGCAGAGCCAGCAGCCGCAGCGGCCATCCCCGCACCGCCAAGGCGGCGACCGCGGCGGCCAGCAGGAGCACCGCCAGCGGGATCAGAGCGGTCGACCAGGTGCTGCCGGACAGGGCGACCGTCTTCGGCTCGCCGAGGCCGTCGAACGAGGTCACCTCGACCCAGGTCATCCGCGACGCCACCCAGAGCCCGGCTGCCGCGAGCACGAGACCGAGTTGGGCGAGCCTGATCATGGCTCGGTCAGCGTCTCGGCGGCGGCGATGGCATTGAGCACCGCGCGCGCCTTGTTGGCCGCCTCGGTGTACTCGTAGGGACCGTTGGAATCTGCGACGACGCCACCGCCTGCCTGCACGTACGCGGTGCCGTCGCGCATCAGGGCGGTGCGGATGGCGATCGCGAAATCGGCGTTGCCCGCGAAGTCGAGATATCCCAGCACCCCGCCGTACAGGCCGCGACGCGTCTTCTCGACCTCCTCGATCAGCTCCATCGCCCGTACCTTCGGGGCACCGGAAAGCGTGCCTGCCGGGAAACAGGCGGTCACCGCGTCCAATGCGGTCTTGCCGTCGGCCAGCAGGCCCGTCACCGTCGACACCAGGTGCATGACGTGGCTGTAGCGCTCGATGTGGCTGTAGTCCTCGACGCGTACGGTGCCGGGCCGGCAGACCCGGCCCAGATCGTTGCGGCCCAGATCGACGAGCATCAGATGCTCGGCGCGTTCCTTCTCGTCGGCCTGCAGCTCTTTTTCGAGCAGCAGGTCCTCTTCCTCGGTCGCGCCGCGCCAGCGCGTACCCGCGATCGGATGTGTGGTGGCCCGTCCGTCCTTGACGGTCACCAACGCTTCCGGGCTGGAGCCGACGACCGAGAAGTCTGGTCCGCCAGCGGCATTCGGCACGTTGAGCAGATACATGTACGGGCTGGGGTTGGTCACCCGCAGCATCCGGTACACGTCAAGCGGGTCGGCTTCGGTTTCCATCTCGAACCGTTGCGACGGCACGACCTGAAACGCCTCGCCGGCCTCGATGTCGCGAACCAGCTTCTCGACGATGGCCTCGTACTCCTCGAGCGTGCGCTGAGCGCGGTGCAACGGCTCGGGTCGGCTGAACGTCGCGACCGCCGACGGCAGGTGCTCACCAAGCGCGGCGGTCATCACGTCGAGGCGGGCCACCGCGTCGTCGTAGGCCCAGTCCACCCGCTCGTCGGTGCCGTTCCAGTTGACCGCGTTGGCGATCAACGTGATGGTGCCTTCGTGGTGGTCGACCGCTGCGATGTCGGTGGCCAACAGCAGCAGCATGTCCGGGAGGCCGAGATCGTCGACGGCCAGCGAGGGGAGCTTTTCCAGGCGCCGGACCATGTCGTAGGCGAAGAAGCCCACGAGCCCGCTCGACAGCGGCGGCAAGCCCGGCACCGGCTCGGTCTTGAGAAGCTCCAGCGTCGCGCGCAGCGCCTGCAGCGGGTCGCCGCCCTGCGGCGCGTCCTGCGGCGTCGTGCCCAACCACACGGCCTCACCGTCACGAACGGTAAGCGCCGACGGCGCACCGGCCCCGATGAACGACCAGCGCGACCACGAACGGCCGTTCTCCGCCGATTCCAGCAGGAACGTTCCCGGCCGGTTGGCGGCCAGTTTGCGGTACGCCGACAGCGGGGTCTCGCTGTCGGCGAGGACCTTGCGGGTCACCGGCACCACGCGATGCTCGGCGGCCAGCGCGCGGAAGTCCTCCCGCGAGGTGGTGATCGCGAGGTCGGCCGTGGTCTGCACAGGTCAAGTGTCCCAGACGTGCCCCAGTACCGACGACGACGCGGGCGTGAGCGGGCGAGTCAGCAGGATCGGCGACTGCGCCATGAACCGCGGTGTCCTGCCGCGATGCTCGTCGGCGGCGTGCACGGTGAACGGGTGCAGCACGTACATGTCGCCGGGTTCACCTGTGGCGTACACCACGGGACGAGCCGCGCTCGCGACGTCGACGAGCCGGCCCATCTCGGCGAGTGCGACGGGTTCGGGACCGAGCACCTGAGCCACGTCGCGGTGTGAGCCCGACCTGATCCGCGTCGGTGCGTCATCCGGGCCCACGTCGGACAGCACGGTGAGCAACAGCACGGTCTGTGGGCGTCCGGTGACCACCCATCCCCCGTCGGCCTGCGGCGTGTTTGCGTCGATGTGCCATCCGCGGTCGTCGTCGGCCGGAGATACCGGGAAACGCACGGGGATGTTGCCCAGCGCGCCGCGCGGCGACCAACCCCCGGGACCGCAGATGCGGTCCAACGCCGCAGCCAGTTTCGGGCTTCGCATCAGTTCGCCGAACGGACCCGCGCCCGTCATGTCGCTGGCCCAGTAGACGGGCTTGAGCCATTTCTCGGGCTCGTCCGGCGACAAACCGAGCTGCTGCCACAGCGCAGTTCGCGCCGCATCCGCGACGCCCCGCGGAGCGGCCCCGTTGATCTTCAGATAGCCGTCGGTACAGAAGGCGTCGAGATCCAACATCGAGGCGAGGTTCTCACGATAACCGCGTCCCGCACCAACGATTTTCGGTGGCCGAAACCGACGCAATGGTCGATCCGACTGCCAGAAATCAGCCAAAACGTCGGTCTGGTGGTCGCGCGGCGCGGTCGCGCGATCACTCGCGGCGTAGCGTGACCACCATGAAAAAGGGTGACCGAGTTGCCGAGTTCGAATTGCCGGACCAGTCGGGCACAGTGCGAAGCCTCAGCGAGTTACTCGCCGACGGCCCGATCGTGTTGTTCTTCTATCCCGCCGCGATGACACCTGGGTGCACCAAGGAGGCCTGCCACTTCCGCGATCTGGCCGCGGAGTTCGCCGCCGTCGGTGCCAAGCGCGTCGGAATCAGCACCGACGCGGTCGACAAGCAGGCGAAGTTCGCCGATAAGGAGCGGTTCGACTATCCGCTGCTGTCGGATGCCGACGGCGCCGTCGCAACGCAATTCGGCGTGAAGCGGGGTCTGCTCGGCAAGTTCATGCCTGTCAAGAGGACCACCTTCGTGATCGATTCCGACCGCACGATCCTGGCCGTGATCGCATCGGAGATCAGCATGGACAGCCACGCCGACAAGGCTCTCGAGGTGCTGCGCCAGCGCCAGTCGGCATGACACCGGTTCTCGTAGTCAGCTGTCCTCCGGTGCGAGCAACACATCCGCGTCGAAGCAAGTGTGATCGCCCGTGTGGCAGGCCCCGCCGACCTGATCGACCTCCAGCAGCACCGTGTCGCCGTCGCAGTCGAGCCGCACCGAGTGGACGTATTGGGTGTGACCCGACGTCTCGCCCTTGACCCAGTGCTGTTGCCGAGAGCGCGAATAGTAAGTCCCGCGGCGGGTTTCCAGTGTGCGGGCCAGCGCGAGATCGTCCATCCAGGCCACCATCAGCACCTGCCCGGTACCGCGCTCCTGCACGACGGCGGTGATCAATCCGTTGGCGTCGCGTTTGAGTCGCGACGCGATTTCTGCATCGAGCGTCATCGCACGGTTATCCCTTCGGCCGCCATCGCCGCTTTCACCTCTGCGATGGTGAGCTCTCGGAAATGGAACACGCTGGCGGCCAATACCGCATCCGCCCCCGCGGCGATGGCGGGCGCGAAATGTTCGGGTGCCCCCGCACCGCCGCTGGCGATTACCGGGACGTTGACGGCTCCGCGAACCGCCTCGATCATCGGCAGATCGAACCCGGCCTTTGTGCCGTCGAAATCCATCGAGTTCAACAGGATCTCACCCACACCGAGTTCGGCGCCCCGCGTTGCCCATTCCACAGCATCGAACCCGGTTCCCCGGCGCCCGCCGTGGGTGGTGACCTCCCAGCCCGACGGCGTCGACTCCTGGTCCTGCGGCACCGTGCGGGCGTCGACCGACAGCACGATGCACTGCGAACCGAACTGACGCGACAATTCGGCGAGGAGTTCGGGGCGAGCGATGGCCGCGGTGTTGACCGCGACCTTGTCCGCCCCCGCGCGCAGCAGCACGTCCACGTCGGCCACCGAGCGCACCCCGCCGCCGACCGTCAACGGGATGAACACCTGCTCGGCGGTGCGTTTGACCACCTCGAGCATGGTTGCTCGCCCCGAGGAAGACGCCGTCACGTCGAGGAAGGTCAGTTCGTCGGCGCCCTCGGCGTCGTAGGCCGCCGCCAATTCCACGGGATCGCCTGCGTCACGCAGATTTGCGAAGTTGACACCTTTGACCACACGGCCGTCATCGACATCCAGGCACGGGATGACCCGCACGGCCAGATCCTTGCCGTCCATCAGAAGTCCTTGGGATCGCCGACCGAACGAAGCAGATCGAGCAGTTCTTCGTGCACGCCGGGGCCGCCGGCGAGCGCCGACGGGCAGTCCACCGTCCACTCGTTGCCCGCGAGGTCGGTCACGACACCACCCACCGCGCGGATCAACGCCACACCCGCGGCGTGGTCCCACACGTGGCCACCGAAACTGATTGCGCCGCCGAGGATTGCGGCCGCCGTATAGGCCAGGTCGATGCCCGTGGCACCGTGCATGCGCATGCGTGAGCACTTGCGGCTGAGGCTCTCGATGACGGCGAGTCGGTAACGTCCCGGCACCCTGCCTCGGGAGTCGACGCTGAATGTGCTGACCCCGACCATCGAGTCGGACAGCGCTGCCCGGTCCAGCATCGGCAACTCGACGCCGTTGCTGCGCAAAGGCCCTCCGACCACGGCGGTGAACCGCTCCTTGGTGAAGGGAACCCACGTGAGTCCGGCCACCGGTTCTCCATCACGCACCAGGCCCAGCAGGATCGCCGCCATCGGCGAACCGGCGGCGTAGTTGAAGGTGCCGTCGATCGGATCGAGCACCCACACCAGCGGCGACTTGAGATCCGCGCCGCCGAATTCCTCGCCGTGCACCTCGATCCCGGTTCTAGCGGTCAACGCCTCGACGACCTGTCGTTCGATGGCCAGGTCCACCTCGGTGGCGAAGTCGTCGCCCTTCTTCTGCACCGCGGAATCAGCGCGGTGGCCGTCGATGAACGGGACGGCTGCATCATCGAGGATCTGCGCGGCCTCGGCGACCAGAGCGTCGAGGTCGGCCGCATCGAGGGCCATTACCGCTCCACCGCGGCCAGGGCCTCAGGCAGGGTGAACCGACCGGCGTACAACGCCTTTCCGACGATCGCCCCTTCGACTCCTCGGTCGGTCAGTGTGGCGATCGCCTGCAGGTCGTCGAGGCTCGACACGCCCCCGGACGCGATCACCGGCGCGTCGGTGCGGTCGGTAACCTGCGACAGCAGTTCGAGGTTGGGCCCCTTGAGCGTGCCGTCCTTGGTGACGTCGGTGACGACGAAGCGCGAACAGCCTTCTCGGTCAAGCCGTTCCAGGACGTCCCAGAGGTCTCCGCCGTCGGTCTCCCATCCCCGGCCGCGGAGGCGGTGGTCTCCGTCCACGATCTTCACGTCCAGTCCGACCGCGACCTTCTCGCCGTGTTCGGCGACGACCTTCGCGCACCACTGCGGGTTCTCCAGCGCCGCGGTGCCGAGGTTCACGCGGGCACAGCCGGTGGCGAGCGCCGCCGACAGTGACTCGTCGTCACGGATGCCACCGGACAACTCGACCGCCACGTCGAGCTTGCCAACCACCTCGGCCAACAGTTCTCGGTTGCTTCCCCGCCCGAACGCGGCGTCGAGATCGACAAGGTGAATCCACTCCGCGCCGTCACGCTGCCACGTCAGCGCGGCCTCCAGCGCGGAGCCGTATTCGGTCTCACTGCCGGCCTGGCCCTGCACCAGGCGCACAGCGCGGCCCGCGACCACATCGACGGCGGGCAGAAGAATCAAACGTTTCGGCACCGTGGTGGTCTCCTCTTCGCGCGAGCGCTCATCGGTGGTCAACCTAATGCCTTCACCCAGTTGGCGAGTAACGCGGCACCGGCGTCGCCGCTCTTCTCCGGGTGGAACTGCGTGGCCGACAGCGGCCCGTCCTCGACGGCGGCCAGGAACGGCACGTGGTGCGTGGCCCATGTCAGTTTCGCGGCCGGGTCGCCCTCCCACTGCTGGGCGGCGTACGAGTGCACGAAATAAAAGCGGGTGTCCGCCTCCATCCCGGCGAACAATGTGCTGGCTTCGGGGGCGTCGACCACGTTCCAGCCCATGTGCGGGATCACCGGCGCGTCGAGTCGCACCACCGCACCGGGCCATTGGCCGCAGCCTGTGGTCTCGACCCCGAACTCCACGCCGCGGGAGAACAGGATCTGCATACCGACACAGACGCCGAGCACGGGACGCCCGGCGGCCACCCGGCCGGCGATCAGCTTCGGGCCGTCGATCTTGCGCAGGCCGGCCATGCACGCCTCGAAGGCGCCGACGCCGGGCACCACGAGGCCGTCGGCGTTCATCGCGGCATCGGCGTCGGATGTCACCGTGACGTCGGCACCGACGCGCTCCAGGGCGCGTTGAGCGGATCTGAGGTTGCCCGAACCATAGTCCAGGATCACGACTTTGGTCGTCACAGAGTGCCTTTCGTCGACGGCACACCGGTCACCCGCGGGTCGTACTCGACAGCTTGGCGCAGCGCGCGTGCGACGGCCTTGTACTGCGCCTCGGTGATGTGGTGGGGGTCGCGTCCGTAGATGGTGCGCACGTGCAGCGCGATACGCGCATTCATCGCCACCGACTCGAACACGTGCCGGTTGACCACAGTGTGGTACGGCGCCGAGGAACCGGCGATCGTGAAGTGCAGCATGTGATCCGGTTCTCCGGTGTGCACGCAGTACGCCCGGCCCGATACGTCGACGGCGGCGTGGGCGAGCGTCTCGTCCATCGGGATCCACGCGTCACCGAACCGGCGAATACCCTTCTTGTCGCCCAGTGCCTGCCCGAGGGCCTGCCCCAGCACAATTGCGGTGTCCTCGATGGTGTGATGGCCTTCGATCTCGACGTCACCCTTGGCCCGCACGGTCAGGTCGAAACTCGCGTGACTGCCAAGGGCGGTCAGCATGTGGTCGAAGAACGGCACACCTGTGTCGACGTGCACCTGCCCGGTGCCGTCCAGGTTCAGTTCGACGACGATGTCGGACTCTTTGGTCTTGCGCTCAATCGTCGCGCGGCGGGGTTCGTTCACGGTGCTCCTACTGGGGATAGTTCGGTCTCGGCCAGTCGGGCGCTGGCAGCCAGCAGCGCGTCGTTCTCCTCGGCCAGGCCGGTGGTGGCGCGCAGATAGCCCGGGATGCCGACGTCGCGCACGAGGATGCCAGCGTCCAGATACCGCTGCCAGGTGGCGGGGGCGTCGGCGAACTCGCCGAACAACACGAAGTTGGCGTCACTGCCGATCACTCGGAAACCCATCTCCGACAGGGCTTCTGTGACGCGGTTGCGTTCGGCGATGAGGGTGGCGACGCTGCCGAGCGTGTCGTCGGCGTGGCGCAGCGCGGCGCGGGCGGCGGCCTGCGTCACCGACGACAGGTGGTACGGCAGGCGGACGAGCAGCATCGCGTCGATCACCGCGGGTGCGGCGATCAGATACCCGAGCCGGCCGCCGGCGAACGCGAACGCTTTGCTCATCGTGCGGGTGACCACGAGCCGGGTGGGATACTCGTCGAGCAGACGCACCGCGCTGGGCTGTGACGAGAACTCGCCGTACGCTTCGTCGACGATCATCATGCCGGTGCTCATCGCGTCGAGCAGCCGGCGGAGATCGTCAAGCGGAACGCTCTGTCCCGAAGGGTTGTTCGGGCTCGCGATGAAGACGATGTCGGGGTTGTGTTCCTTGATCGCGTGCACCGCCACGTCGATGTCGAGGCTGAAGTCATCGGCCCG
Organism: Mycobacterium sp. 852002-51152_SCH6134967; assembly: GCF_001667105.1. Classification (NCBI taxonomy): domain Bacteria; kingdom Bacillati; phylum Actinomycetota; class Actinomycetes; order Mycobacteriales; family Mycobacteriaceae; genus Mycobacterium; species Mycobacterium sp. 852002-51152_SCH6134967. Next base: position 116,419 of record NZ_LZIK01000071.1, read on the forward strand.
ATTGGCCACCAGCCACTGGGTCTGCGTGCCATCGGAGATGATCGGGTGCATCGAGTAGGAGGGCACGAATCCGATCGCGCTGCGCCCGGGCCCGCCGAAGGCCTGCAGGAGTTGCTGCAGGATCTCGTTGGAACCGTTCGCCGCCCAGAGGTTCTCAACGGTCAGCGGAGTTCGGGTCTGCGCCGAGAGGTAGGCGGCCAGATCGGTGCGCAGCGCCACCGCATCACGGTCCGGGTACCGGTGCAGCTCCCTCGAGACCGCGGCGACGGACGCCGTCAGATCGTCGATCAGCGCCTGGGTCGGCGGATGCGGGTTCTCGTTGGTGTTCAACCGCACCGGAACGTCCAGTTGAGGTGCGCCGTACGGTGATTTACCGCGCAGATCGGCCCGCAGCGGCAGATCGTCGAGTGTCGCCTTCTTTCCGAGCGTCACCTTTCGAACCTCCGCCGCACCGCTTCGCCGTGCGCGGGCAGATTCTCGGCTTCGGCAAGAGTAATCACGTAGCCGGAAACGTCTTTCAGAGCTGCCTCGTCGTAATCGACGACGTGGATACCGCGCAGGAACGTCTGCACCGACAACCCGCTGGAGTGACGGGCACAGCCCGCGGTGGGCAGCACGTGGTTGGATCCCGCACAGTAGTCACCGAGGCTGACCGGTGCATACGGGCCGACGAAAATGGCGCCAGCGGAACGGATTCGACCGGCCACCTCGCGCGCGTCGAGGGTCTGGATCTCGAGGTGCTCGGCAGCGTAGGCGTTCACGGTTCGGATGCCGGCCTCGAGATCGTCGACGAGCACGATGGCGGACTGCTTTCCGCCCAGCGCGGCGGTGACCCGCTCGCGGTGCACCGTCGTCTGTAGCTGGTTGGCCAACTCGCGGTCCGTTGCGTCGGCCAACTCCACGCTCGGGGTGATCAGCACGCTGGCCGCCATCTCGTCGTGTTCGGCCTGGCTGATCAGATCCGCGGCGACGTGGGTGGGGTCGGCGGTGTGGTCGGCCAAGATCGCGATTTCGGTGGGTCCGGCTTCGGCGTCGATGCCGACCTGCGAGCGGCAGATGCGCTTGGCGGCGGTGACGTAGATGTTGCCCGGGCCGGTGATCATGTCGACCGGCGCAAGTTCGGCGCCGTCGGTGTCGGCGCCGCCGTAGGCCAGCAGCGCGATGGACTGCGCCCCGCCGACCGCCCAGACCTCGTCGACGCCCAGCAGCGCGGCGGCGGCCAGGATGGTCGGGTGCGGCAGGCCGCCGAACTCCGCCTGCGGCGGGCTGGCGATCACCAGCGAGTCGACACCCGCGGTCTGCGCAGGCACGACGTTCATCACGACGCTGGATGGGTAGACCGCGTTGCCGCCGGGCACGTACAGGCCGACGCGCTCGACCGGTACCCAACGTTCGGTGACCGTGGCGCCCGGGGCGAGCGTCGTCGTCGTATCGATACGGCGCTGGTCGGCGTGGACCGCGCGGGCGCGTTCGATGGCGACCTCGAGCGCGGCGCGGACATCGGTGGGCAGTTCGGCGAGGGCCTTCTGCAGCTCAGAAGCCGGTACGCGAACCTGCGCGGGGCGCACACCGTCGAACGATTCGCCGTATTCCAGCGCCGCCTCGGCTCCGCGTGCGGCGACCGCGTCGACGATCGGGCGCACCTTTGGCACCACCGTGTCCACGTCCACGCCGCCGCGCGGCAGGGCGGATCGCAAGCGCGCGGCAGAAAGCTGCGTACCCCGCAGATCGATGCGGGCGATCGGGCCCGGCGATAGATTCACGGTGTCCATTCTCCCAGAGCAGACCAAATTGGTTATGGAGGCACCATGCGAGCCAGCGAGCACCCGAATAACGCGCCCGGCGTGCCTATGGTATTTCCGCCGTGGTTTGAGAACCTGCAGGTCAAGTACCTGAATAGAATGATCAGACCGCTTTCTCGACTGATGCCCGGGATGGCGATGATCAAACACCGCGGCCGCAAATCCGGAAAACCGTACGAGACGATCGTCACTGTCTATCGCAAGGGAAACACCGTGGCCGTCGCACTCGGGCACGGGAAAACCGACTGGGTGAAGAACGTGCTGGCCGCCGGCGAGGCAGACCTACGCCATGCCCGCCAAGACTTGCATCTGGTCAACCCGCGGATCGTGCCGGCCGGCGGTGACGCGGACGGGCTTCCGTTCATGGCCCGCCTTCAAGCCAAGAAGATGGGCGTCTTCGTCGCGGATATCGCCTGAGCTACAACCGGCTGAACACCGTCTTGCCCGTCATACTCGGCCACGCCTGCGGCGCCTCCTCCCACGGCACCACACGTTCGACGGCAGGCAAAAGGTCCTGCCCGGCAGACAGTTCCAACACCTCCGGCAGTACCGCGCGAGCATTGACCCGCCCGGTGACGAAGCGCACGCCGCGGGTGTACATCGACAGCAGCGGCATGTCCACCGCGCCCTGGTAGTAGATGCCGGTGTCCGTGCACACTCCGTCCGGCCAGGTCGCCCGCAGAGTCGCCGCCAACAGCGCCGGGTCCGCCGACGTGTGCACCGTCACCGGATACGGTTCGGCGGTCTTGTCGGGCTTCTCGCGGTCGTGCACGGTCGCGCCCAACTTCTCGGCCGCCGCGAGCCGATGCGGGTCGGTGTCGACGTAGTCGACGTGCACACCGGCCGCGGCTGCCGTCGCCGCCGCGTACAAGCCGATCGACAGCCGCCCGATGACCAGCACCCTGCGGTCGGCCGGTGAAAGCAGAGCAAGCTCCTCGCGATACGGCCCGACACCGCGCCAACCGTCGGGGATGTTGTCCGACATCGAAGCGACGGCAACAGGGTCGGCGCCATCGGGCAACGGCACGAGCATCGCGTCGGCATAGGGCACCAGCACCAGGTCCGCCATGAAACCCCCGCCGTCGAGACCCGACAGCGGCGCCATCCCATATGTCGCCATCAGCGGTAAGGCCGCACACGATCCGGTCGCTCCGCGCAGACACGCACTGCACTCACCGCAGCTGATCTGGAACGGCACGACGACCCGCGCACCGACCGCAACGCTGCGGACGTCGTCGCCGATCGCGACCACCTCGGCTACTCCCTCATGTCCGACCGCATGACCGGGCGGCATCGGGAGCCGACCCTGCACCACCGCCACGTCGAGGTCGCAGCACGCCACGGCGATTGGCCTGACGAGCGCCTGGCCCGGACCGGCGAGGTGGGGATCGGGCGCCTCGCGCCACGCGTATGTACCGGCGTCTTCGAGCATCAGCTGTTGCATGGTCGGCCCCTTCTTTAGTGATCGCTCAACTATTCTTGAGTGATCTTTCTAGTAAAGTCAAGGCATGCCTCGCCCGGATCGCAGCCGCACCGCCCTGATCGATACCGCGGCGCTGCTGTTCCGCAGGCAGGGCTACGCCGCGACCGGCGTCAACCAGATCCTCGAGCTCGCCGACGTCAAAGCGGGATCGCTGTACCACCACTTCCCCGAGGGCAAGCAGCAGTTGGCGGCCGCCGTGGTAGAGCGCGTCGGGGCGGACATCGAGCAGCGACTGCGGGATCTGCTGGCCGCCGGCTCCCCCGTACCCGACCTCATCGACGGCTGGATCGACCTGATGGCCGTGGGGCTGACCTCCGATCCACGCGACGGCTGCCCGATCGAACCGATCGCCACCGAGTCGGTCGACGCCAGCGCACTGGTTCGGCAAGCGTCGGCGACGGCATTCGCCGGCTGGCGTCGGGCCATTGCGGACCGGCTGCACGCCGACGGGTGGGCACAGGACGACGCCGAGCAGACTGCGCTGGCGTTGATAGCACTCATCGAGGGTGCGTTGATACTCGCCCGGATCGCGGGTGATACCACCGCCCTCGACTCCGCGAAAGTCGCCGCCAGGACGCTGTTGAGCCGGTGAGCTACTTGCAGAGCTCGGTGATGCTCTTGTTCTGCGCGTCGGCGTCGGACAGCCGCTTCGTTTGCGCCGGATCATCATTGGGCACTCCGGCCGTAGCGTTGGCGCCGATGTCCATCAGACTGTTCGCGAACTCTTCGACTTTCTCCGCGAGCACCACCGGGGTCGCCGGATCGAGCCGGTCCAGCAGGTACTGACCTCCGTCGTACAACGAGATGCGCGCATTGGCGGCCACCGCCTGCGCGCCGGTGACGTCCTGTGGGCCGCCTTCGGGTTGCATGTTCGTGTTGAGCGTGATGCCCTTGCGGACGACGTCGGCGGCGCTACAGATCTTGGTCTTGGCCTCGGCGACCTGAGTCGAATCGTATTCAGGCTCAGACGCGCTGGTCTTGTAGAGCGTCCATCCGGCGAGCGCCAAAGCGACGACGGCTACGACCAGGCTGACGACGACCAACAAATTGAGGCGCCGCGACGAATCCTCATCCACGCGACCGATGCTATCGGGCCATTCAGATATCGAGCCCGATATCGAGCACCCGCACCGAGTGCGTGAGCGCCCCCACCGCGAGATAGTCGACACCCGTTCCCGCGTAATCCGCTGCGCTTTCCAGCGACAGCCCGCCCGACGATTCCAGTTTGGTCGCAGGCGAGCGAGAGTCGCGGCGCTGCACCGCGATCTGCGTCTGCCATACGGGAAAGTTGTCGAGCAGCACGAGTTCGACGTTCTCGGCCAGCACTTCGTCGAGTTGCTCGAGGGAGTCGACCTCGACCTCACATTCGAGCTCCGGCGCGGACGCGCGCACCGCCCGCAGTGCCGCCACCACCGACCCCGCGGCCGCAACGTGGTTGTCCTTGATCAGCGCCGCGTCCCCGAGCCCCATGCGGTGGTTGATCCCTCCGCCGACGCGCACCGCGTACTTCTGCAGTGCGCGCAAGCCCGGCAACGTCTTACGGGTGTCGCGGATCTTCGCCGCGCTCCCGGAGACGGCCTCGACCCACGTCGCGGTCGCGGTCGCGATGCCCGACAGGTGACAAACCAGGTTCAGCGTGGTGCGCTCAGCGGTCAACAGCCCCTGGGTGGGGGCTTCGACCGTGAGCACGACACCGCCCGGTTCGAGCCGGGCACCGTCCTCGACGCGATGCTTGACCAGGTAGTTATCGCAACCGATTACCTCGTCGAACGCGAGAAGTGCGATGTCCACACCCGCGATCACACCGGCCTCCCGGACCACCATGGACGCTGTGGTCCTGGCGTCGGCGGGCACCGTCGCCAGCGTGGTGACATCGGGTCCGTACCGCAGATCCTCTTCGAGCGCACGAGCGATGACGCTGCGAGCCTCAGTGAGCTCGTCGGCGGTCAGCTCCATCAGCAGCACGCTCCTGCTGGGACCAGCGTGCGTGCCCGGACGGGGTCGGTGCCCGGGTAGTCGCGGCGATGATGGCAGCCCCGAGATTCAGTCCGGGCCAACGCACCCGCGGCGACCGCCACCGCAGCGGTGGTCAGCGCGGCGTCCTCGAAGTCGGCGCGCGAGCCGATCACCTCGGGTGGCGCGGTGTCGAGTTCCTTGGCCAGGATGCGCAGGCCGTCGGCGTCGCGGACCACCCCGGCGTTCTTGGTCATCGCGCGCTGCAGATCGGCACGGGGCAGCGCACGCCGCACCACCGGCTCCGGAGGCCGCGCCGTCACCGGCCCAGCGGCCAAAGCGTATGCGGCGGCGGCCTTTCCGGCTCTGTCTCCGACGACGAGCCCCTCGAGCAGGCTGTTCGACGCCAGCCTGTTCGCACCATGCATACCCGTGCACGCCACCTCGCCCGCGGCGAACAGACCCGCGAGCTCGGTGCGCCCGTGCACATCGATCACCACACCACCGCAGCTGTAGTGCGCCCCCGGTAGCACGGGAATGGCCTCGAGCGTGGGATCGATACCGGCCGCTCGGCATGCCGCGGTCACCGTCGGGAACCGTCTCTCGAAGTTGGCGATTCGCCGCGCGTCGAGGAACACGCAGGGCGCGCCCGTCTGCTCGATGCGGGCCTGGATCGCCGCGGCAACCACGTCGCGGGGCGCCAGGTCACCCATCGGGTGAATACCCTCGGTGACCGAACGACCTTGCGAGTCAACGAGTATCGCGCCCTCACCGCGGACGGCCTCGGTGATCAGCGGACGCCTGCCCGCATTGTCTCCGTCGAAGAGCATGGTGGGGTGGAACTGGATGAACTCGATGTCGCTGACCGGAACTCCGGCCCATATGGCCAACGCGACACCGTCTGCCGTCGACCCATCGGGATTGGTTGTCGCCGAGTACAGGTGGCCCAGCCCCCCGGTCGCGAGGATCACCGACGGCGCGTGCACCACGCCGAACCCGTCGTCGTTGAGCACCAGCACACCGGTGACCGCTCCGGCGTCGTGCAGGATCTCCACCGCGACGTGGTTGGGTCGGATGTCCAGCGTGGCCGCGGCGACGTTGAGGGTTCGCTGTACCTCGGCGCCGGTCGCGTCGCCACCGGCGTGGATGATCCGGCGTCGGGAATGCCCTCCCTCACGGGTCAGTGACCATGTCCCCGGCGTCGACTCATCGAATTGTGCACCGTGTTCGACCAGTTCGGCGACCGCGCGGTACCCGTCGGCCACGATCGAGCGCACGGCGTCGGGATCACACAGTCCCGCGCCCGCGGCAAGCGTGTCGGCGATGTGCGCCTCGATCGAGTCGCCGTCCTCGCGCAGAGCGTCGGGCAGCACAACGGCGATCCCGCCCTGGGCGTAGAACGTCGCGGTGTCACCGGTCTTGCTGAGCACCACGACTTTTCGGCCAGCGCGCTGTGCGGCGAGGGCTGCCACCAGGCCGGCCACACCGGTCCCGATGACCACGACGTCGGCGCGCTGCTGCCAATGACCGGCCCACCTGCCGGCGCCGCAAGCCGCCGGACGCGTCATTCTCCGCCGCCGGGCTGGCCGATCGCGATCATGCGTTGCACGCTGGCCCGAGCCAGCCGTGCGGTCTCGGGATCGACGTGCACCTCGTCCTTGCCCTCCATAAGGCAGCGCAGCAGCGCGGCGGGGGTGATCATCTTCATGAACCGGCAAGACGCTCGGTCGTTGACAGCCATGAAGTCCACACCCGGCGCGGCGCGGCGCAACTGGTGCAGCATCCCCACCTCCGTGGCGACCAGCACCTGCTGTGCGCCGGTCTCGCGCGCGGCGTCCAGCATGCCGCCCGTCGACAGGATCTTGACGCGGTCCTCCGGGAAGGCGCCCTCGCCGGCGAGGTACAGCGCCGATGTCGCGCAACCGCATTCGGGATGAACGAACAGCTCGGCGTCCGGGTGAGAGCGAGCCTGGTCGGCAAGCTCGTCGCCGTTGATCCCGGCGTGCACGTGACACTCGCCCGCCCACACGTGCAGGTTCTTACGTCCGGTGACGCGCCGGACGTGCGCACCGAGGAACTGGTCCGGGCAGAACAGCACCTCGCAGTCTTCGGGTATCGACGCCACCACCTCGACGGCGTTCGACGATGTGCAGCAGATGTCGGTCTCGGCCTTCACCGCCGCGGTGGTGTTGACGTAGGACACCACGACCGCGCCGGGATGCTCGGCCTTCCACGCGCGCAGCTCGTCGGCGGTGATGGAGTCGGCGAGCGAACAGCCGGCTCGCTGGTCCGGGATGAGCACCGTCTTGTCCGGTGACAGGATCTTGGCCGTTTCGGCCATGAAGTGCACGCCGCAGAACACGATGGTGTCCTCGGGCACTTCGGCGGCGATCCGCGACAGCGCCAGCGAGTCACCGACGTGATCGGCGACGTCCTGGATGGCGGGCAACTGGTAGTTGTGCGCCAGCAGCGTCGCGCCCCGCAGATCGGCAAGGCGACGAACCTCGGCGGCCCACTCCTCGTCGCCGTCGACCCCGGAGAAACCGGTGGGACCGTCGACGATGCGGCTCGAGAGGTTGTCTGCGGGCATCCGGTCCAGAACCGTCATGGCCGCCTCCTTCGTCCAAATCGAGTTTTCGACTTACAATCGAAAACATGGCACATACTAGCACCGCCCACGAGGTGCTCGCCGCCGTGTTCCAGGTTCGCGAAGCCGCTCACGGGGACACCGACCGGAAACCAGCACTTCACGTGCTGTTGTGGCAGCGCGCACTCGATCCGCAACGCGGAAATTGGTCCCTTCCCGGCGGACGTCTCGGCGACGACGAGGACCTGACCAGCTCGGTACGCCGTCAACTGGCCGAGAAAGTGGACCTACGTGAGCTTGCCCACCTCGAGCAGCTCGCGGTGTTCTCCGATCCCTATCGAGTCCCCGGCGATCGGACGATCGCGTCGACCTTCCTCGGGCTGGTGCCCTCCCCCGCCGTTCCGGAGTTGCCGCCGGACACGCGCTGGCATCCGGTCAACGATCTGCCGCCGATGGCATTCGACCACGGCACCATGGTCGAGCACGCGCGCACCAGGCTCGTCGCCAAACTCTCCTACACCAACATCGGTTTCGCCCTGGCACCAACAGAATTCGCGATATCGGCATTGCGGGACATCTACAGCGCCGCGCTCGGCCACCACGTCGACGCCACCAATCTGCAACGCGTGCTCGAACGCCGCAAAGTCATCACCCGCACGGGCACCACGGCGCGGTCCGGTCGCAGCGGCGGCCGCCCGGCGGCGCTGTACCGGTTCACCGAGTCGCGCTACCGCGTGACCGACGAGTTCGCCGCACTGCGCCCGCCCGGGTGAGTCGACTGGATTCTTAACGGTTCCTTAAGTAAGAATGGCCGAATGTCTCTGGGCAATGCCGCGCCAGCATCAGGTGCCGAGTGGATCGGGCACGTACCCCACCAGGACCTGGCGCGCGGCTCCCGCCCGCTGCGTCCCGACGACGACCCGTTCTATGAGCCCCCGAGCGGCTTTCAGCACGCCGAACCGGGCACGGTGCTGCGCAGCCGCGATGTCGAGCTGGCCTTTTTCGGCCTGATTCCGCAGAAGTTCACCGCGACGCAGCTGCTGTACCGCACCACCGACATGAACGGTGCGGCGGAAGCCACCGTGACCACGGTGATCGTGCCCGCCGAGCGGACGAATCGCGACGTCATACCGGTGATCTCCTACCAGTGCGCGATCGACGCGGTGTCCTCGCGCTGCTTCCCGTCCTACGCGCTGCGCCGCAAGGCGCTGGCTCCCGGCGCGCTCGCGCAGCTGGAGTTCCTGCTGATCGCCGCCGCGCTCGCCGAAGGGTGGGCCGTTTCGGTGCCCGACCACGAGGGCGCGCACGGACTGTGGGGCACGCCGTACGAGCCGGGATACCGCATTCTCGACGGCCTACGTGCGGCAGTGAGCTGCGAACGGCTCGCGCTGGACGAATCGGCGCCGATCGGGCTCTGGGGTTACTCAGGCGGCGGGCTGGCGTCGGCATGGGCGGCCGAGATGCACAGCCAGTACGCCCCTGAGCTCAATATCGTCGGCGCCGTGCTCGGCTCGCCCGTCGGCGACCTCGGACACGCCTACCGGCGGCTCAACGGCAGCCTGTACTCGGGCCTGCCCGCGATGGTGGTGGCCGCGCTGAGCCACGTCTATCCGGACCTGGACCGGGTCATCCAGGAGCACGCCACCGACGCCGGCAAGGCGATGTTGATGCGTATCCAGGACATGACCACCGCCCAGGCTGTGCTGCGGTTCGCGGGCATGGACATGGGCAAGCTGGTCGACCGGCCGTTGAACGAGATCCTCGATATGCCCGAGGTCAAGCACGTCTTCGACAGCATCAAGCTGGGCACCGCGGTGCCAACCCCGCCCGTGCTGATCGTGCAGGCCGTCCACGACAGGATCGTCTCGGTCGACGACATCGACGAGCTCAGCGAGATCTACCGCAGTGGTGGCGCATCGGTGACCTATCACCGCGACATGTTCAGCGAACACATGTTGTTGCACCCGATGTCGTCGCCGATGGCGCTGCGGTGGCTGATCGACCGGTTCGACGGTAAGCCGTTGTCGGAGCATCTGGTCCGCACGACCTGGCCGACGCTGCTGAACCCGATGACCTATGTCGGAATGACGCGGCTGGTCCGCATCGCGTTCAAGGTGATGACGGGCCGGAAGGTGGAGCGCTCTCCGCTGTGACGTCCGCCGCGGCCGGCGGGGGCACGAACGCAGGCACCTCGACGGGCGGCCAGGCACCCAGATCGTCGCGCGCGGTGGACACCGCGGCCAGCGAGTAGACGAGCGCGGCGACCGCGGCGGGAAACAGTATGGTCAGCACCGCCTGTATCGGGGATGGCCCGAAGAAGACCGGCGGCGCCTCCACGACGTAGTACACGCGGTTCTCGGGTGTCACCGGTGCGGCGGCCATGTCGATAGTCCCGTAGCGCAGGCGCACCAAGAGCGCCCCGACACCGGCGGCCACGCCCGCGGCGAGCATGCCTCCCGTCGCCAGTGCCGCGGTCATCACCGGTCCGCGGTGCGCGCGCCACTGCCACACGGCCACCGCGGCGATGGCCCCCACGACGCAGAGCATGCCGACCAGCAGGAAAGCCGCCACGAAGAAATGGTCGCTTTCGTTGCCCAGGTGTGCGCGGACGCGGTCACCGTCGCGTGTCAGCGCCACGACACCGTGGACAGGCGGCGCCAGAAACGCCCACAGCGCGCCGACCAGCGCACCGGCCGCCGCGAGTGCCGCGACAACCGTCAGCGCTGCGCGGGTACGTGAGAATCGTGGCGGGGCAACGTCGTTCATCGCTGTTCCAGATCTTTGGAATCGGTTAGCCCGTGCCGTGAGCACTTGGCCGACCAGCCGTCGGGGCGCACTTGCACGATCATCCGCCTGCCGCATTCGGCGCAGAACCGGGGCGGCTCCAGACCCAGCTGGGCCGCGGTCGGCACAGCGGTGCCGTCGGGCTCGCCGGTGTAGACGTTGAACGCCATACTTCTACGTTCTACCGGCCGGCCTCAGAGACTGGCATTGAGCGCCTTGATCGGCATCTGCAGATCGTCGAGTAGTTCGAGGTCGGACTCGGCGGGCCGGCCCAGTGTGGTCAGGTAGTTGCCGACGATGACGGCGTTGATCCCGCCGAGAATGCCCTTCTTGGCGCCGAGGTCGCCGAGGGTGATCTCCCGGCCGCCGGCGAAGCGCAACATGGTGCGGGGCAGCGCAAGGCGGAAGGCCGCGACGGCCCGTAGCGCATCGGCAGCAGGTAGCACGTCGAGGTCGCCGAACGGGGTGCCCGGCCGGGGGTTGAGGAAGTTCAGCGGCACCTCGTGCGGATCGAGTTCAGCCAGGTTGGCGGCGAATTCGGCCCGCTGTTCGAGGGTTTCGCCCATACCGAGAATTCCGCCGCAGCACACCTCCATGCCGGCCTCGCGGACCATCTGCAGGGTGTCCCAGCGCTCTTCCCACGTGTGCGTGGTGACGACGTTGGTGAAGAACGACCGCGCGGTCTCGAGGTTGTGGTTGTAGCGGTGCACGCCCATCTCGGCGAGCTGCTCGACCTGTTCGGAGGTCAACATGCCCAGCGAGCAGGCGATCTGGATGTCGACCTCGTTGCGGATCGCCTCGATGCCGGCGGCGACCTGCGCCAGCAGCCGTTCGTCGGGCCCGCGCACGGCGGCCACGATGCAGAACTCGGTCGCGCCGGTCTTCGCGGTCTGCTTAGCCGCCTCGACCAGGCTCGGCACGTCCAGCCATGCGCTTCGCACGGGTGAGGCGAAAAGTCCTGACTGCGAACAGAAGTGACAGTCCTCGGGGCAGCCGCCGGTCTTGAGGCTGATGATGCCCTCGACCTCTACGTCGGGGCCGCACCACGCCATGCGCACCTCGTGCGCCAACGCGAGCAGGTCGTCGAGTCGATCATCCGGCAACTGCAGCACCTGCAGCGTCTGGTCCTGGTTCAGGCCTTCGCCGCGCTCGAGCACCTGCTCGCGGGCCACTGCCAGAATGTCGCTCACTGATCACCTCTCGGTACTTGCACACGTCGGCGAGCCGACACTTGAACACGTCGGCGGGCCGACACTTGAACACGTCGGCGAGCCGACAATTGAACACGTCGGCGGGCCGACAATTGAACGCCGTTCAGGTTAGGGTACGGCCGTGCAGCTTCACAAACGCGACGTGGTGGCCGCGGCGGCGACACTGTTGGACAGCTACGGTCTGGCCGACCTGACCATGCGGCGGCTGGCACGCGAGCTCGAGGTCTCCCCCGGCGCGCTGTACTGGCACTTCACCAGCAAGCAGGAGCTGCTGGGTGCGGTCGCCGACCGGATCCTCGAGCCCGTCGGTGACGCCACTGGGGCCTGGCGGGAGCGGGTGTCGAGTGTCTGTGTGGCGCTGCGCGATGCGCTGTTGTCGCATACCGACGGCGCCGAGCTGGTGTCGGCCAGCTTCGCGGCCGGTCAGTCGACCGCGATGGCACGGATCCTCGAAGGGCTCACCGAGGCCGCACGCGACGCCGGTGTGCCCGACGGCCACGCCGAGCTGGCCGCCCGCACCGTCGTCTATTACGTCCTGGGCTTCACCGTCGACGAGCAGTCGCGACTGCAGTGGGATGCCGCCGGCGCCGACCTGCCAGGCGACCGGTCGGTGTTGACCGAGGATGCGTCCGCCCGGTTCCGCTTCGGGGTGGGCCTGCTCGTCAGCGGAATCCGCGGCAGACAAGATCAACCGGTCTAGAAGCCCCGGTAATTCTCGACGTCGTTCATCCACCGAGGATCGCCGGCGTCTATCGATGCGGTGAGGGCCCACATTCGAACCCCCTCGTCGTGCCCGCCCACCATCGCGAAGCCGAGCTGGCGGTGCGTTTCGCTTGGCCCGGGTCGAATGAGCACCTCGACGATCTTGTTCGGGCGGCCCTCGGCTGTCACTCCGGCGAATTCACCTTGGTCGTAGATCGGGCTCTCATGTACGACGACGTTGTCGGCTTTGGGCGCTTCATTACCGCTTCCGACAAGAGATTCCACATCCGGGTAGGTGTGGGCCGGGTCCATCTTCAAAACGGGGGCGTACACGCACGAGAGCAGATTCTCGCCTTCGTCGGTGGGCGCCGACTTCTCGGCATAGTCGACCACGGTCAGATAGGTGTTGACGATCGCCTGGCCCGTGGCGTTCGCATCGTCGAGGGCCGCAAACGGTACGGGTGGCTTCTGACGCGAACCTCCGGAGTCGTCGAGCGCGGCGCGCCACTTGTCGCGCCAAGCGGCAGCATGCTCGTAGATGTAGGGCACGCACCGGTCGATCCGGTCGGAGTAGCTCAACTTCATGAACTCCGAGTGCGCCGAGTCGATGGTCGTTGGCGGCGGACTCGGGTGATAGAAGAAATTCATGATCAGCGATGTGCCGCCGACTACGGCGCCGATGATGGCGATCGCCGTCGTCGTCCACCAATGGTGGCGGCCCGGACTCCAACCCGAAGTCCCGGCATCCTCGTCCGATTGCTTGGCCACCGAGGCGTAAGTTACCGGACTGTCCGCCGCGAAATGGCAGATCAGCAGTGATGTCGTAGCACTCGGCTAGCGTTCCGTACGTGATCACCGTCGACGATGTGCGACGCACCACCGCGACGCTGCCCCGGTCGTCCGAGGCGGTGGTCCGCGACAGCATCAGGTTCCGGGTCGGGCGCCTCGTCTACGCCGCGTTCTCGCGCGACGAGACGGTGATGGGCGTCGCCTTTCCCAAGGAGGAGCGGGCCGCGATGGTGGCCGCCGAGCCCGACAAGTTCGCGCTGCCACGCCAGTCGGAGATGCGGTTCAACTGGATACATGTCCGGCTCGACGCGATCAGTTACAACGAACTTCGCGAGCTGATAATCGACGGTTGGCGGATGTGCGTGCCGAAAAGCGTTGGCGCAACGGTCAGCTGATCGGATACTCGACCCGGTTATCGCCGTCCCAGTGACGCAGGCCGGTCACCGCACCCCGTATGTCGCGGCCCACCGACTTGAGTGTCAGCGCCGCAGGCAGCTTGTCGGGCGCCACGCGACGCGCCAACGTCACATGCGGTGTCCACTGCCCCGGATCGGCATGGCTCAGTACGCCGTTGGGCATGTGCGACAGGCACAACTCATGCACTCGGCGATGCAACGCCAGCAGTTCTTCGGAGGGCACCACCAGCCGCACCAGCGTGAAGACGCGACTGCCGAACAGCATCGGCGCCCCGATGGTGCAGTCCAGCGGCAGCCGCTTCAGCACCGGACGTAGCGCGGTGTTGGCCGCCTCGTCGAGGCTCTCGGCGACGGTCACCGTGACATGCGGCCGATTGCTCGGCGACGTGTTGCTCGCCTGACTGCGGATCCCGGCGCGTGTCAGGTCATCCCAGACACCGCGGATCTTGGCATCCGTGTCCGGGTCGAAGACCAACTCGACCGAATGCACCATGTCTAGACCAGGCTTTCGATCCACGCGGAATCGAAGGCGTCGCCGCTCATGCGCTCGAAATCGCATGCGGTCAGCGCGCCGGCACCCGCAGGCAGAATCCCCCGCACGGGAGCCAGCTCGGCCAGCGCGGCGCGGTTGCCCTGCTCGGCGACACCCGGCGACGACGGCCACGCGCCGATCACCAGGCCGGCACACGGAATACCTTCGTGTGCAAGCGCTTCCAGTGTCAGCGCGGTGTGGTTGAGCGTGCCGAGCCCGGCCCCGACGACCACCAGTACCGGTGCACCCAGGTCGCCCGCGAGGTCGCGCAGCGTCGTCCCCGCTCCGATCTCGACGAGCAGCCCGCCGGCCCCCTCCACCAGCGTCAGCGACGCGGCAGCGGACCGCACCGACTCGACCAGTTCGGGGCGGGTCGGCAGTGTCATGCCCGCTCGGCGCGCGGCAGCGGCGGGCGCGAGCGGCTCCGGGTATCGCCATCCGCCATACAGCCGGGTCACACCCGAGAGCCGCCCGACGTCGGCGAGGTCGTCGTCGTGGGGGCTGCCGGTCTGTACGGGTTTGCACACCGCGACGTCGATGCCCGCGAGCCGGGCGTGGCAGGCCAGAGCTGCGGTGGCGATTGTCTTTCCGACGCCGGTGTCGGTGCCCGTGACGAGGAGGGTGCTCACCGGCGCGCGGTCGCCAGCACGTCAGTGAGCACCTCGGCCGCCATCCGCATCTCGTCGTCGGTCAGCGACGCCCGCGCGGTCAGTCGCAGCCGCGATGTGCCTGCCGGCACCGTCGGCGGCCGGAAGCACCCCACGCGCACACCGCGGTCCAAGCATGCCACCGCTGCGCCGAAGGCGACGTCCGCGTCGCCGAGAACCACTGATACGACGGCCGATTCGGGAAGCTCCGACACCGAGCAGATCGATGCGAGCTCCGCGGCGCGGTCGATCACGGCCCGTGCTCGCCACGGCTCGGCGACCAGAATGTCGAGCGCAGCCCAGGCCGCACCGACGGCGGCGGGCGCCAGCCCGGTGTCGAAGATGAACGGCCGCGCGGCGTCGATCAGGTGGTCACGCACGACCGTCGGGCCCAGCACCACACCGCCTTGGCTGCCCAGCGCCTTGGACAGCGTCGTGGTCATCACGATGTCGGGCGCACCGGCCAGGCCGACTTCGTGCAACAGGCCGCGTCCGCCCGTGCCGCGGACGCCGAGACCATGGGCCTCGTCGACGATCAGCAGTGCGCCGTGGCGGCGGCATGCATCGTGCAGGGCGCGCAACGGTGCGAGGTCACCGTCCGCGGAGAAGACGGAGTCCGTCAGTACCACCGCGCGCTCCTCGCCGCGCGCCGCCAACGCCGCCTCCACCGCGGCGACGTCGCGGTGTGGCGTGACGACGACCCGCGCCCGCGACAACCGGCACGCGTCGACCAACGAGGCGTGTGTCAACGCGTCGGACACCAGCAGCGACCCCGCACCCGACAATGCGACGACCGCGCCGAGGTTGGCGGTATAGCCGGACGAGAACACCAGCGCAGCCTCCGCGCCGACGAATCCGGCCAGTGCCCGCTCGAAACCCTCGTGCAGTTCGGTGTTTCCGGTGACAAGGCGCGATCCGGTGGAACCCGCACCCCAGGTACGCAACGCGACCACCCCGCCGTCGATCACCGCGGGATGCTGCGACAGGCCCAGATAGTCGTTGGAGGCCAGGTCGAGCTCGGTGCTGACCGGTGGCCGCGCACGCAGGGATCGCCTCAGCCCCGCGGCGCGCCGCTGCCTTTCGACATCGTCGAGCCACGCCAGCGGTGAGAGACCTGCGCGCGTCACCGTGCTCCTCGCATCGGACTTGAACAGCGTTCAGGTTAGGGCACCCGCGCGCGACGGCACAAATGTGCCGCGAGCGCCTGAGGAGTTAGTGGCTTGGTTCATCACCCAGGGCCCGGGCGACCGCGACCATCCCCGCGGTGATCTGCGCGATCTCCTCGGACGTGCAGATGTACGGCGGCATCGCATAGATGAGGTTGCGGAACGGGCGCAGCCACAGGCCGTGCTCCAGCGCCGCGGGCGTCGCCACCTTCAGGTCGACGGGACAGTCCATCTCGATGACGCCGATCGCGCCGAGCACCCGCACATCGGCCACCCCGGGCAGCGACGGCGCGGAGGCCAGCCCCGAGCGCAGTCCCGCCTCGATCTCGCGGACCCGCGTGCGCCAGTCCTGGTCGAGTAGCAGTTCGACCGCGGCGACCGCGACCGCGCATGCCAGCGCGTTGGCCATGAACGTGGGGCCGTGCATCAGGGCGCCCGGCTCGTTCGAGCTGATCGTGTGGGCGACCTCCCGTGTGCAGAGCGTCGCCGCCAGCGTGATGTAGCCGCCGGTGAGCGCCTTGCCGACGCACATGATGTCGGGGCTCACGCCCGCGTGGTCGGCCGCGAACAGTTCACCGGTGCGGCCGAAGCCGGTCGCGATCTCATCGAAGATCAGCAGCACCTCGTACCGGGAGCAGATGTCGCGCAGCTCCGCGAGGTAGCGGGGGTCGTGGAACCGCATCCCGCCCGCGCCTTGCACGACGGGTTCGACGATCACCGCGGCCAGTTCGTCGGCGTGTTCGGCCAATTGCGTCTCGAACGACTCGACGTAACCGGCGTCGTAGTCGCGCGGCACCGGCGGTGCGAACTCCTGGGCGACCAACACGTCCGTCCACAGCTCGTGCATCCCGCCGTCCGGGTCGCACACGCTCATCGGGGTGAAGGTGTCGCCGTGGTACCCGCCGCGCCACGTCATCAGGCGATGCTTGGCGCCTCGGCCCCGGCTGCGCCAGTACTGCAGCGCCATCTTCACGGCCACCTCGACCGACACCGACCCTGAGTCGCTGAAGAACACGGTGTCCAGGCCGTCGGGAGTGATTTCGACCAGTAACTGCGCGAGCCGTGCGGCCGGTTCGTGCGTGAGCCCGCCGAACATGACGTGATTCATGGTGGCGAGCTGCTCGGTGATCGCCGCGTCGAGCACCGGATGACCATGGCCGTGGATCGCGGTCCACCACGACGCCATCGCGTCGAGAACCCGCACCTCGCGCCCGTCGTGATGGAGGCTGAGCCAAGCGCCGCGGGCACCGACCGCGACGACGGGAGCCAAGGCTTCCGCGCCGATCGTGCTGTAGGGATGCCAGACGTGGGCGGCGTCGATCGCACCGATCTCGGCGGGCGTCATGGCTGGCACCTTCGGTAGATTATCGGTCGACCATGATGACCCTCGCCCCTCCCCGGTCGGCGCCCGTCAGCTATCCGGGACGTCCGTTGCGCGCCGCGAAAGCCTCGACCGGCACCCGCTCCTCAGCGGCTTACCGGCATGACCTCGACGGTTTGCGCGGTATCGCGATCGCACTCGTCGCGGTGTTCCACGTGTGGTTCGGCCGGGTGTCCGGCGGTGTGGACGTGTTTCTGGCGCTGTCCGGCTTCTTCTTCGGCGGCCGGTTGCTGCGCTCGGCGATGACGCCGGGCGTGTCGCTGCGGCCGCGTCCGGAGGTGACGCGGCTGATCCGGCGGCTGCTGCCCGCCCTGGTCGTCGTGCTCGCGGCGTCCGCGGTGCTGACCGTCCTGATCCAGCCGCAGACGCGATGGGAGACGTTCGCCGACCAGAGCCTGGCCAGCCTCGGCTACTTCCAGAACTGGGAACTGGCCAACTCCGCGTCGAACTACCTGCGCGCGGGTGAGGCGGTCAGCCCGCTGCAGCACATCTGGTCGATGTCGGTGCAGGGCCAGTTCTACATCGCGTTCCTGGCGATAATCTTCCTGTCCGCCTTGCTGTTTCGCCGGGTCTTCGGCCGATACACCCGTGTGGCGTTCGTCGTGCTGCTCAGCGCGCTGACCATCGCGTCGTTCGTCTACGCCGTTCACGCCCACAACGCCGACCAAGCCACTGCGTACTACAACAGCTTCGCCAGGGCGTGGGAGCTGCTGCTCGGTGCGCTGGTCGGTGCGCTCGTGACACATCTGCGGATGCCGATGTGGCTGCGGACGATGGCCGCGGTGGTGGCGCTGGCGGCGATCCTGTCGTGCGGCGCGCTGATCGACGGCGTCAAGGAGTTCCCCGGGCCGTGGGCGCTGGTCCCCGTCGGCGCCACCATCCTGTTCATCCTGTCCGCGGCGAACCGGGTGGCCGACCCGCACACCGCAGGACGGATGCCGCTGCCCAACCGGCTGCTGGCCACGGCGCCCTTCGTATCGCTGGGGGCGATGGCCTACTCGCTGTATCTCTGGCACTGGCCGCTGCTGATCTTCTGGCTGTCCTACACCGGCCACAGCCGCGCCACCTTCCTCGAAGGGGCGGTGGTTCTGCTGTTGTCCGGGGTGCTGGCGTGGTTGACCACCAAGTACGTCGAGAACCCGCTGCGCTACCGCAGTTCCTCGGCCCAACGCACGGCCGCGCCGAAGAAGGCCCGCCGGCGCAGGCCGCCGGTGGTGCTGGGGTCCGTGGTCGCCCTGCTGGGTGTGGCGTTGACCGTCACCTCGTTCACCTGGCGTGAGCACGTGCTCGTCCAACGCACCAACGGGGCAGAGCTCGTGTCGCTTTCGACACAGGACTACCCCGGCGCCGCTGCTCTGCTGAGCAATGCCAGGGTGCCCAAGCTTCCGATGCGCCCGAGCGTGCTGGAGGCCAAGAACGATCTGCCGGAGACCACTGAGGACGGGTGCATCAGCGACTTCGAGACCGTCGACGTGATCAACTGCACCTACGGTGACAAGAACGCCAAGCGCACCATTGCGCTGGCCGGCGGATCGCACGCCGAACACTGGATCACCGCGCTCGACCTGCTCGGCAAACGGCACCACTTCAAGGTGGTCACCTACCTGAAGATGGGCTGCCCGCTGACCACCGAGCAGGTGCCGCTGGTGATGGGCGACAACCGCCCGTACCCGAAGTGCCACGAGTGGAACAAGCGAGTGATGGCCCAGATCGTGGCCGACCGGCCCGACTACGTCTTCACCACCTCCACGCGGCCATGGAACATCAGGGCCGGCGATGTGATGCCCTCGACGTATGTCGGCATCTGGCAGGAATTGTCCGCCAACAGGATCCCGATCCTGGCCATGCGGGACACGCCGTGGTTGGTCCGCAACGGTGAACCGTTCTTCGCCGCTGACTGCCTCGCGGGCGGCGGTGACGCTATCTCCTGTGGAACACGGCGATCCGACGTACTCTCGGAGCGCAACCCGACACTCGATTTCGTCAAGCGATTCCCGTTGATGAAGCCGCTCGACATGAGTGATGCGGTGTGCCGCAAGGACATTTGCCGGGCCGTGGAGGGGAACGTGTTGCTCTACCACGACGCTCATCACATCTCGAAGACGTATATGCGCACGATGGCGCCCGAACTCGGAAGGCAGATCGCCGCCGCCACCGGTTGGTGGGTTGGCTGATGCCTTCCGGCGAACCGGCGGCGGTACCCACCGTCTGGCCGGGAGTGGCGTATCCGCTGGGCGCAACCTACGACGGCGCGGGCACCAACTTCTCGGTGTTCTCCGAGGTGGCCGATCGGGTCGAGCTCTGCCTGATCGGCAAGGACGGCAGCGAAGAGCGCATCAACCTCGAAGAGGTCGACGGCTACGTCTGGCACTGCTACCTGCCGACGGTCACCCCGGGACAGCGCTACGGCTTTCGCGTGCACGGCCCGTGGGACCCCGCGGCCGGCCACCGGTGCGACCCGAGCAAGCTGCTGCTCGACCCGTACGGCAAGTCGTTCCACGGTGACTTCGAGTTCTCCCAGGCGCTGTTCTCCTACGACTTGAACGCCGAGGATCTCGCCTCCGGCGGCACCCCGCCCCGCATCGACTCCCTC
The DNA here is from genome assembly GCF_001667105.1 of Mycobacterium sp. 852002-51152_SCH6134967. Lineage (NCBI taxonomy): Bacteria > Bacillati > Actinomycetota > Actinomycetes > Mycobacteriales > Mycobacteriaceae > Mycobacterium > Mycobacterium sp. 852002-51152_SCH6134967. Next base: position 136,465 of record NZ_LZIK01000071.1, read on the forward strand.
GGGCACACCATGACCAGCGTCGTGATCAACCCGTACTTCGACTGGGTTTCGGACCGCGCACCGCGCACGCCGTACCACGAGACGGTGATCTACGAGGCCCACGTCAAGGGCATGACGCAGCGACATCCCGGCATCCCCGACGGGCTCCGCGGCACCTACGCCGGCCTGCACCACCCGGTGATCATCGACCACCTGAAGTCGCTGAACGTGACCGCCATCGAATTGATGCCGGTGCACCAGTTCCTCCACGACCACCGGCTCATCGACCTCGGGCTGCGAAACTACTGGGGCTACAACACTTTCGGGTTCTTCGCACCACACCACCAGTACGCGGCCAACAAACACGCCGGCGGTGCGGTCGCCGAGTTCAAGACCATGGTGCGCGCATTCCACGAGGCCGGGATCGAGGTCATCCTCGACGTGGTCTACAACCACACCGCCGAGGGCAACCACCTCGGTCCGACACTGAACTTCCGGGGCATCGACAACGCCGCCTACTACCGGCTACTCGACGGCGATCTGCGCCTGTACAAGGACTTCACCGGCACCGGCAACAGCCTCAACGCCCGCCATCCCCACACTCTGCAGCTGATCATGGACTCGCTGCGCTACTGGGTGATGGAGATGCACGTCGACGGGTTCCGTTTCGACCTTGCCGCCACCCTGGCCCGCGAGTTCTACGACGTCGACCGCTTGAGCGCGTTTTTCGACCTGGTGCAACAGGATCCGGTGGTCAGCCAGGTCAAGCTGATCGCCGAACCGTGGGACGTCGGCGAAGGTGGCTATCAGGTCGGCAACTTCCCAGGTTTGTGGACCGAGTGGAACGGGAAGTATCGCGACACTGTGCGTGATTACTGGCGGGGCGAGCCCGCAACCCTCGGCGAGTTCGCATCGCGGCTGACCGGTTCGTCCGACCTCTACGAGGCGACCGGCCGGCGCCCTAGTGCGAGCATCAACTTCGTCACCTGCCACGACGGCTTCACGTTGAACGACCTGGTGTCCTACAACGAGAAACACAACGAGGCCAACGGCGAGGACAACCGCGACGGCGAGAGTCACAACCGGTCGTGGAATTGCGGCGTCGAGGGTCCGACCGACGATCCGGACATTCTGGCGCTCCGCGGTAAGCAGATGCGCAACATCATGGGCACGTTGATGGTTTCGCAGGGCACGCCGATGATCTCGCACGGCGACGAGATCGGCCGCACCCAGCGGGGCAACAACAACGTCTACTGCCAGGACTCCGAGCTCTCCTGGATGGACTGGTCGTTGTGCGAGAAGAATGCCGACCTGCTCGAGTTCACCCGCAAAGTCACCCAGCTGCGCAAGGACCACCCGGTGTTCCGCAGGCGCAGGTTCTTCGAGGGCAAGCCGATCCGCAGCGGCGATCAGGTGCGCGACATCGCGTGGTTGACCCCCGCCGGTGAGGAGATGACCATCGAGGACTGGGGCACCGGGTTGGGCAAATGTGTTGCGGTGTTCCTCAACGGTGACGCCATCTCGGCGCCGAACGAACGCGGAGAGCGAGTCGTCGACGACTCGTTTCTGTTGTGTTTCAACGCCCATGACCGCCCACAGCACTTCGTCACTCCCTCGGGTTACTACGCGAAGGAGTGGACCGCGGCGCTCGACACCACAGACGCCACCGGGTCCACCGAGCTGGTGGCCAAGGCCGGGGAGAAGATCTTGCTGCCTGCGCGCTCCCTGCTGGTGATGCGTAAGACGGCCTGATGGCGCGACACATTCCCGTCCAATCCACGTACCGCCTCCAGATGCGCGGTGACGCCTTCACTTTCGCCGATGCCGAGAACCTGCTCGACTATTACGCGGCGCTCGGCGTTTCCCACCTGTACCTGTCGCCGATCCTCACCGCGGCGGAAGGCTCCACCCACGGTTACGACGTCACCGATCCCACGACGGTGTCCGCCGAACTCGGTGGGCCCGAAGGGTTTGCGCGCCTGTCGCGCGCGGCCCGCGACAAGGGCATCGGCTTGATCGTCGATATCGTGCCCAATCACGTCGGTGTGGAGAAGGCGCGGGATAACGCGTGGTGGTGGGACGTGCTCAAGCACGGGCGCGAGTCGGCCTACGCTTCCTATTTCGACATCGACTGGGACCTCGACGGCGGGCGCGTCGTAGTGCCTGTGCTCGGATCCGACGACGACGCCGACGATCTCGAGGTCGACGCCAGCGGCGCTGAGCCCGTGCTACGCCTCGGCGACCTCGTCTACCCGATCGCACCCGGCACCGAGGACGGGACCGGTCCGCAGGTGCACGATCGGCAGCACTATCACCTGGTCGCCTGGAAGAACGGGTCGAGCGAAGCGACGGGGGAATTGTCCGGTATCTGCGGCTACCGCCGGTTCTTCTCGATCACCTCGCTGGCCGGCTTGCGCCAAGAGGACCGCGCCGTCTTCGATGCCACCCACGCCGAGGTGAAACGGTGGTTCGACGAGGAATTGGTCGACGGCATCCGCATCGACCACCCGGACGGGCTGTCGGACCCGGCCGGCTATCTGACCTGGCTGCGCGAGCTCACCGGACCCGACGCCTGGATCGTGATCGAGAAGATCCTGGCCGCCGACGAGCCGCTGGAACCGACGCTGCCGGTCGCCGGAACCACCGGTTATGACGCGATGCGGGAAATCGGCGGCGTGTTCATCGACCCGTCGGGCGAGGAACCCCTGACCGCCCTGTTCGACTCCACAGGGTTGGCCTATAGCTCGATGCCGGATCTCGCGCGCACGCTCAAGGCGAATGCCGTCACGGTCACCCTGGGCAGCGAGCTCGCCCGGTTGCGCCGCAAGATCGTCGGCGCCATCGGAACCGACCATGACGACCTGCCTGCGGCGATCGCGGCTCTGCTCAGCCGCATCGACGTCTACCGCTCCGACTACCGCTCGCTGTCTGGTGTCCTGCCCAGCGCGCTGGCCGAGACAGCCACTGCGAAACCTGAATTGGCCGAGCCCCTGGCCTTGATCACGACCGCGCTGGCGGTCAATAACGAGGCCGAGGTCCGGTTGCAGCAACTGTGCGGTGCGGCGACGGCCAAGTCGATGGAGGACTGCCTGTTCTACCGCGACGCGCGGCTGGTCTCACTCAACGAGGTCGGTTCCGAACCGCACCATTTCGGAGTGAGCGTCGCCGAGTTCCACCAGCGGGCCGCGGTGCGTGCCCGGTTGTGGCCTGACGCGATGGTTGCGATGACGACCCACGACACCAAGCGCGGCGAGGACGTGCGGGCGCGCATCGGACTGCTGTCGCAGGTTCCGTCGCTGTGGGCCGAGTACGTCACCGCATGGGAGCAACGCACGCCATCTCCCGACCGTGCCACCGGGTTCTTCCTGCTGCAGAACATGTTCGGGGTCTGGCCTGCCGACGGCACGGTGACCGACGAGCTGCGGGAGCGACTGCACGCGTACGCGGAGAAGGCCATCCGCGAAGCCGCTGTGCACACCACCTGGAACGATCCGGACGAGGATTTCGAAACCCGGCTGCAGACCTGGATCGACGCCGTGATCGACGGCCCGGTGGCCACCGAATTGACCGGTTTGGTCGCGCGGCTCGACCTGCATGCCCGCAGCGACGCGCTGGGCCAGAAACTGTTGGCGCTCACCGCACCCGGGGTCCCCGACGTCTACCAGGGCACCGAACTGTGGGAGGACAGCCTGGTCGATCCGGACAATCGCCGACCCGTCGACTACGCGGCTCGCCGCAAGGCATTGGAGGCGATGCGCCATCCGAAGCTGCGGGTGGTCACTTCTGCGCTGGCGGTCCGGCGGGAGCGGCCCGCGACGTTTTCGACGGGCGGTTACACCCCCGTGCTGGCCGACGGGCCGGCGGCGCAACACCTCGTGGCGTTCCAGCGCGGTGGCGACGTGCTGACCGCCGTCACCCGGCATTCCGTGCGGCTCTCCGAAACCGGCTGGGGAGAAACAGCTCTCACCCTGCCCTCGGGCACCTGGGCGGACCGCATCGGCGGACGCCGGCACACCGGGCGGGTGCTGGCCGCCGAACTCTTCACCGAACTGCCGGTCGTACTGTTGGAGCGGGTCGATGGCTGAATTCAGCGTGTGGGCGCCGCGACCGCAACGGGTCCGGCTCGACGTGGACGGTGAACTGCACGACATGACCCGCTCCGACAACGGGTGGTGGCGCGCCGACGTCGAGGCCCGGCCTGACGCGCGCTACGGTTTCGTCCTCGACGACGACCCCAAAGTGCTCCCCGACCCCCGCTCCCCCCGTCAGCCCGACGGTGTGCACGAGAGGTCGCAGCTGTGGCAACCGGATCCGTCGGCATGGACGGACGCCGACTGGGCCGGCCGCTCGATCGAGGGTGCGGTGATCTACGAATTGCACGTCGGGACCTTCACTCCCGAAGGCACGTTCGACGCCTTGGCCGACAAGCTGGACTACCTCGTCGACCTCGGCGTCGACCTCGTCGAGCTGATGCCGGTCAACGCCTTCGGTGGCACCCACGGGTGGGGTTACGACGGTGTGCTCTGGTACGCGGTACACGAACCATACGGCGGGCCCGACGCGCTGGTACGCCTGATCAACGCCTGCCACGAACGCGGACTCGGGGTGCTGATCGACGCCGTGTTCAACCACCTGGGCCCCTCGGGGAACTACCTGCCCATGTTCGGGCCGTACCTGTCGGCCGGCAGCAATCCGTGGGGCGAGTCGATCAACATCGCCGACGCCGATGCCGACGAGGTGCGGCGCTACATCATCGACTGCGCGCTGCGCTGGATGCGCGACTTCCACGCCGACGGGCTGCGTCTGGATGCGGTGCACGCCCTCGTCGACACGACGGCGATCCACATCCTCGAAGAGCTATCCGCCGAAACCGATGCGCTGGCAGCAGAGTTGGGCCGGCCGCTGTCGTTGATCGCCGAGAGCGACCTCAACGATCCGCGGCTCATCACCCCCCGCGACAAGGGCGGCCTGGGGATGACCGCGCAGTGGGACGACGACATCCACCACGCGATCCACTCCGCAGTGTCCGGCGAACAGCAGGGCTACTACAACGATTTCGGAACCGTTGAGGCGCTGGCCACCACGCTGAAGAACGGTTACTACCACGCCGGCACGTACTCGTCGTTTCGGCACCGCAGGCACGGGCGACCGTTGGACACCGCCACGATTCCGGGCACCCGCCTACTGGCGTATACGTTGACCCACGATCAGGTGGGCAACCGCGCCGTCGGAGACCGGCCGTCGCAGAACCTGACGTTCGGTCAACTCGCCGTCAAAGCCGCCTTGGCGCTCGGAAGCCCGTATACGGCCATGCTTTTCATGGGCGAGGAATGGGGGTCGTCGTCACCGTTCCAGTTCTTCAGCTCACATCCGGAGCCCGAACTGGCGCGGGCCACGGCCGAGGGCCGCAAGCGCGAGTTCGCCGAGCACGGCTGGGACGCCGACGAGATCCCCGATCCGCAAGACCCCGAGACGTTCGAGCGCTCGAAGCTGAAGTGGGATGAGATCGACGAGGGCGACCACGGCCGGCTGCGGCGGGTATACCGCGATCTGATCGCGTTGCGGCACAACGAGCCCGATATGGCCGACCCGTGGCTGGACAACCTCGGGATCGACTACGACGAAGACCGGCGCTGGATCGTGATGCACCGCGGGTCGCTGTCGATCGCATGCAATCTGGGCAGCGACGCCGTCGACGTCCCGGTCACCGGCGAGGTGGTGCTGGCGTGGGGCGTGCCCGAGGTCGCCGAAAAGACCACCCGCCTCGAGGGGCACTCGTTCGCGGTCATCCGCCGAAACTGAACTTATTCGCCACTTCGCGCGGAAAAGTCCTACACAGCTTCAGTTTCGACGCCGGGCGCGCGGCACCGATCATCTCAGAGCAGGTAGCGGTACGCCGGTGAGTCCGGTTCGAGCGCCTCGACGTGGATGTCCGAGGCGCGCATGCGCTCGAGCAGGCCCTCGAAGTCGGTCGCCGAACCCAACTCGATTCCGACCAGCGCCTCGCCGGTCTCGCGGTTGTTGCGCTTGACGTACTCGAACAAGGTGATGTCGTCGTTGGGGCCGAGGATCTGGTCGAGGAAACGGCGCAGCGCGCCCGGCTCCTGCGGGAAGTCGACCAGGAAATAGTGCTTGAGGCCAAGATGCACCAGCGAACGCTCCAGCACCTCGCCGTAGCGCGACACGTCGTTGTTGCCGCCCGAGATCACGCACACCACAGTCGATCCCGGCTCGATGTCAGCCTCCATCAACGCGGCCACCGACAGCGCTCCCGCCGGCTCGGCGATGATGCCCTCGTTCTGGTACAGGTCGAGCATCGCGGTGCACACGGCGCCCTCGTCGACGGTCGTCATCGACACCATGTCGCCGGCCGCCGCCAGCACCTCGTACGGCAATGTTCCCGCACGCTTCACCGCCGCACCGTCGACGAATTGGTCCACGTCGTCGATCGTCACCGGCTCACCAGCCGCCAGCGCCGCGATCATCGCGGGGGCCCCCGCCGGTTCGACGCCCAACACGGAGGTGCCGCTGGTTCGTTCGACCAGATAGGTGGTGATGCCGGCGATGCATCCGCCGCCCCCGACCGGGACGACGACGAGGTCGGGTTCGGTGTCGAGCTGATCGATGATCTCGGCGGCGATAGTGCCCTGTCCGGCCATCGTGCGCAGATCGTCGTAAGGCGGCACCAATGTCGCGCCCGTGCGGGCGATGTCTTCGGCCGCGGCGGCCGCGGCGTCGTCGTAGGTCCTGCCGCCGACGATCAACTCGATGAACTCGCGGCCGTGGTATCGGATCCGGTCACGCTTCTGCTTGGGCGTCTTGCCCGGCACGTAGACCCGGCCGCGCACGCCCATCGAGCGGCACGCCATCGCGAAGCCCTGCGCGTGATTGCCCGCCGACGAGCACACCACGCCCGCGGCCAACTCGTCGGGGGACAACTGCATCAGCAGGTTGTGCGCGCCGCGCAACTTGTAGGACCGCACCGGCTGCAGATCCTCGCGCTTCAGATACACCGCAGCGCCGGTGGCGTCCGAGAGCCTGTCGCTGAGTTCCAGCGGGCTGCGCAGCACGACGTCCGCAATTCGCTGAGCGGCCTCGTCGATATCCGCCGCACGAAGTGGCGACGTCCTCGGGCTTTGCCTCAGTTCAGCGGACACCGGTCAATGGTGCCACCAACCAGCGGTTTTCAAGAAATCGGGGTCAGCACGAACACCGGGATCTGGCGGTCGGTCTTCTTCTGATACTCGGCGTAGTCGGGCCACGCGGACACGGCGCGCTCCCACCAGACGGCCTTCTCCTCGCCGGTGACCTCCCGAGCGTCATACTCCCTGGTCACCGCGCCGTCCTGCAGTTCCACCCGCGGATGGGCCTTGATGTTGTGGTACCAGACCGGATGCTTCGGGGCGCCGCCCAACGAGGCCACCACCGCATACTGGCCGTCGTGTTCCACCCGCATCAGCGGGGTCTTGCGGATCTTGCCCGTCTTCGCGCCGACGGTCGTCAGCAGGATGAGCGGCTTGCCCTTCATGTCCACACCCGCGGTGGTGCCGGATTGTGCGATTCGGTCGGCGTGTTCCCTCACCCAGTCCCACGGGCTGGGCTCATACTCTCCGGAAAGTGGCATCCCACCAGCTTAGACGCGCTGGAGATCCGCTGGCCTGATCCGGCGTTTCGGGTGGCCGAAAAATTGGTTACGAGCTATCGTGGGTGCTATGACCACCGCAGGTAACTTCCGCACCGCAGCCGCACGCGTGACGTGCGACGTGTCGGTGGCGGGCGTGCCGTGGCCGGCCTACAAGCTGATCGCTCTGGTGCTCGGCGCGCTGGTGGCGCTGGTGGTCGGGATCGCCACCGCGACGACGGCCGCCGCGGTGCTGACCGGTGCCGCGGTCGGAACCGTCACGTGGCTGACGTTCAGCGCGCTCTGCCCGCCGCGCCTTTAGTCCTCGATCAGCCTCTTGAGCGTCGCCAGGTCGGCGGCCACCGCTTCGGTGTCGGCATCGAACTGCTCGTTGGTCATCGCCGGCCGCCGGCGCACGCTGAACACCACCTCACAGCGCGGCTCGCCGGCGTCGGTCGGCACATTCCAGGGCTGCACCCGCATCGGGTTGTAGACCGCTTCCCCGGTGGGCAGGCGCACGACGTGGTCGAGCACGCCGAGATCGTTGCGCGGCGAGAACTCGACGGTCACCTCACCCATCGGTGAGTCGGCCACCCAACCGCCCGGAGTCTGGCGAAGGCCGCCCTGTGCGAGGCCCGCCGCCCACCGCGGCCACGTCTGCGGGTCCGCGGCGAACTCGTAGACGGCCTCGGGCGGCGCGGCGATCCAGGTGCTGACGTGTCGTGACTCCATCCGACCATCCTGGCGCATCACAATGACGGCATGGAATCACCGCCGGAACAGCACCGCGCGCCGGCCTGGTTGCGGCGCGGCGTTCCGGAGAGCACGCTGCCCGTGCTGATCGCGGTGGTGGCGGTCATCGCGTTGCAGCTCGCGATCCCGAAGGACTACACGCTGGTCCCGCGGTGGCCGCTGGTGGTGTTGGAGGGACTTCTGCTGCTGGCGCTGCTGGCGATCAACCCGCGCGTCATGACCCGGCGCACGCGGGTCGGCCGGTACACCACATGGGTTCTGCTGGCGGCGATCACCCTCGACAACACGCTGTCGGCGGTCGTGCTGGCCTTCGGCATCCTCAGCGGCGACGAAAGCAACGACGCGGCGGTGCTGCTGGGCAGCGGCGCCTCGATCATCGTCACGAACGTGATCGTCTTCGGTATCTGGTACTGGGAACTGGACCGGGGCGGGCCGTTCGCGCGGCATGCAGGAGAGCGGCCCTATCCCGATTTCCTGTTCCCACAGATGACGACTCCGCATGTGGCCGAACCGGATTGGCGGCCCACGTTCATCGACTACCTCTATGTCAGCGTGACGAACGTAATGGCGTTCTCCCCGACCGACACCATGCCCCTCGCACGGTGGGCGAAGATGATGATGACGGTGCAGGCGATCGTCGCGCTGGGCACCGCCGGGCTCGTCATCGCGCGGGCGGTGAATGTCCTGAACTAAGGCGTCAGCCGCCCAGGCAGCCCGGCCCCAGCAGCGCCTTGAGGTCGCCCATCAAGGCCGACGACGGTGTGACGCGCAGCGACGTGTCCAACTCCAGCGTCGTGATCCGCTCCCCGCTGATCAACCGCAGATGCACCTGCGACGTGCCGGGGTGGCGGGCCAGCACCTGCTTGAGCGCGGTCACCTTGTCGACGGTGCACTGCCGCGTCGGCAGGCTCACCGCCAGCGGGCGATCCAGCTGCGCATTCGAGAAGTCGGGCACCACAAGGTCATTGGCGATCAACGAGATCCGATCGTCGCGGATCGCCACCTTGGCACCCACCAGCACGACGGCGTCGTCGGCGATCTCGGCACCGAACGTCGAGTAGGTCTGCGGAAAGAACAGCACCTCGATGCCGCCGGTCAGATCCTCCAGTTGCGCTGAGGCCCAGGGCAACCCGTTCTTGTTAACCCTGCGGTTGACCGAGGCGAGGATGCCGCCGACGCGCACCTGGGTGTCGTTGGGAAGGTCGCCGTCGAGGATCGCCGGGATCGCGGTGTCGACCTGGGCGGCAAGCAGGTGGGCGATGCCGTTGAGCGGGTGACCGGACACGTAGAGGCCGAGCATCTCGCGTTCGAGCGCCAGTTTGTGCTTGTCCTCCCACTCCTCGTCGGGCACCTTGATGGTGAACACCGCGTCGGTGGCCGTGTCGGCGCCGCCGAACAAGTCGAACTGCCCCATCGCCTCGGCCTTCTTGGTGCCGAGCACGGAATCGACGGCGTCGGTATGGATCAGGAACAACCCCTTGCGCGGATGCCCCAGCGAGTCGAACGCGCCTGCCTTGATCAGCGACTCGGTGACCTTCTTGTTGCAGGCGCCGATCTCGATCTTGTTCAGGTAATCGGAGAAGTCGATGTACTTCCCCTTCTCGGTGCGCGTATTGATCAGTGAGGCAACGACATTGGCGCCGACGTTGCGGACGGCCCCCAGGCCGTAGCGGATGTCCTCGCCCACCGAGGCGAAGTTCAGCCCCGACTCGTTGACATCCGGCGGGAGCACCGTGATGCCCAGTTTCCGGCAGTCGGCCAGGTACACCGCGGCCTTGTCCTTGTCGTCGCCGACCGACGTGAGCAGCCCGGCCATATACTCGGCCGGATAGTTGGCCTTGAGGTAGGCCGTCCAGTACGAGACGAGGCCGTACCCGGCGGCGTGCGACTTGTTGAACGCGTAGTCGGCGAACGGCAGCACCGTGTCCCACAGCGCCTTGATGGCCGCGGCGGAGAAGCCGTTGGACTTCATGCCCTCCGAGAAGCCCTCGAACTCCTTTTCCAAAACCTCGCGCTTCTTCTTGCCCATGGCTTTTCGGAGAATGTCGGCTCGGGCCAGCGAGTACCCGGCGACCTTCTGCGCGATCCGCATGATCTGCTCTTGGTAGACGATCAGGCCGTAGGTCTCGGCGAGGATCTCGCGCAGCGGCTCTTCGAGTTCGGGGTGGATCGGTTTGATCGCCTGGCGGCCGTTCTTGCGGTCGGCGTAGTCGTTGTGGGCGTTCATGCCCATCGGGCCGGGGCGGTAGAGCGCGATCACCGCGACCACGTCCTCGAAGCCGGTGGGCTGCATGCGCCGCAGCAGGTCGCGCATCGGCCCACCGTCGAGCTGGAACACGCCGAGCGTGTCGCCGCGGCCCAACAACTCGTAGGTCGCCTTGTCGTCGAGCGAGACGGCTTCGAGGTCGAGCTCGATCCCCCGGTTGGCCCTGATGTTGTCCAGCGCGTCACCGATAATCGTCAGGTTGCGCAGCCCGAGGAAGTCCATCTTGAGCAGGCCGATGGCCTCGCACGACGGGTAGTCCCAGCCCGTGATCACCGCACCGTCCTGCGGGCGTCTCCACAGCGGGATCGCATCGATCAGCGGCTCGGAGCTCATGATCACCGCGCAGGCGTGCACACCGGCATTGCGCACCAGGCCCTCGAGTCCGCGCGCGGTCTCGTAGATGGTGCGGACGTCTGGGTCGGTGTCGATCAGCCCTCGGACCTCGGCGGCCTCCTTGTACCGCTCATGGTTGGGGTCGGTGATCCCCGACAGCGGAATGTCTTTGGCCATGATCGGCGGAGGCAGCGCCTTGGTGATCCGGTCGGCGATCGCGAAGCCGGGCTGACCGTAGTGCACACGCGCCGAATCCTTCAGCGCTGCTTTGGTTTTGATGGTGCCGAAGGTGATCACCTGGGCCACCCGGTCGCTGCCCCACTTGTTGGCGGCATATCGCAGCATCTCGCCGCGTCGGCGGTCGTCGAAGTCGATGTCGATGTCGGGCATCGACACCCGCTCGGGGTTGAGGAACCGCTCGAACAGCAACCCGTACGGGATCGGATCGATGTTGGTGATGCCCAGCGCGTAGGCGACCAGCGATCCGGCGGCCGACCCGCGGCCGGGGCCGACCCGGATGTCGACCGACCGCGCATAGTTGATGAGGTCGGCCACGATCAGGAAGTACGACGGGTAACCCTTGTCGCAGATGACCTTGATCTCGAAGTCGGCGCGATCGGTGTACTCCTGCGGTACCTCACTGGACGGGAAGCGACGCTCGAGCCCCGCGCGGACCTCGTGGCGCAGCCACGACTCCTGGGTGTGGCCCTCGGGCACGGGGAAAACCGGCATCCGGTCGCGCACGGTCCACACGTCCTCGTAGGAGGACACCCGCTCGGCGATCAGCAGCGTGGAGTCACATGCCCCGGGCACCTGGTCGTCCCACAGCGCACGCATCTCGGCGGCCGTTTTGAGGAAGTAGCCGTCACCGTCGAACTTGAACCGGTTCGGATCCGACAGCGTCTTACCCGTCTGGATGCACAGCAGCGCCTCGTGATTCTGGGCGGCGTCGCGGGTGACGTAGTGGCAGTCGTTGGTGGCCAGCGGCGGGATGCCGAGCTTGCGTCCGATGTCGAGCAACCCCTCGCGCACCCGGCGTTCGATGTCGAGGCCGTGGTCCATCAGCTCGAGGAAGAAGTTGTCGGGTCCGAAGATGTCCCGCCACTTGGCGGCCGCTGCCACGGCCTCGTCATAGTGGCCGAGCCGCAGCCGGGTCTGCACCTCGCCCGACGGACAGCCGGTGGTGGCGATGATGCCCTCGGCGTGTTCGGCGATCAGCTCGGCGTCCATGCGTGACCACTTGCCGAGTTGGCCCTCGAAGGAGGCGAGCGAGGACAGCTTGAACAGGTTGCGCAACCCGGTGGCGTTCTCGGCCACCATCGTCATGTGGGTGTAGGACCCGCTGCCGGATACGTCGTCACCCTTCTGGCTGGGATCGCCCCACTGGATGCGCTTGGTTTCGAAGCGCGAACCCGGTGCGATGTAGGCCTCGACACCGATGATCGGCTTGATCCCTGCGCCGGTGGCGGCGTTGTAGAACTCGCTGGCGCCGAACATGTTTCCGTGATCGGTCATCCCGATCGCGGGCATCTCCAGGCGCTGAGCTTCGGCGAGCATCGGCTTGACCTTCGCGGCACCGTCCAGCATCGAGTACTCGGTGTGGTTATGCAGGTGCACGAACGACCGTGAATCCGAAGGGCTCATAGGAGGGCCAGTCTATGACCGCCTTCCGACAGTTCTCGGCGTGTCGGAAATGCGTGTCTCCGCGCCGCGCCCAGAATCCCGGCGTGACGGGAGAGTCAGACGGGATTCAACCCCGGCACGGCATCCGCAGGCCGGAAGCCGGCATTTCTGTGACGTCGGACGCTCGCCGGGCAATTGCCACGTCGTGGTCAACGCGACGAGTCACAGAGATCTCGCTCTACCGTGGACCGACGTACGGCGTCGGCGCTGAAGACCAGCAGCGCCAGCCAGATCAAGGCGAAGCCCAACCAGCGGGCCGGCGGCATCGGCTCCCGGCCGACGACCACTCCCCACGTCAGCTGCATCACCGGCGTCAGGTAGAACAGCAGGCCCATCGTCACCAGCGGGATTCGCTGCGCGGCCGCGGCGAACAACAACAAGGGCACCGCCGTCAGGACGCCCGAGAGCACCATCAGCGCGACGTGGTCGCCGCCGTAGTCGGTGAACGTCGCGTGCCCAGTGCTCTGCAGCACGACGATGTAGGCCGCCGCGAATGGCGTGGCGATGCCGGCTTCCACCCCGACGCTGACCCGCGGGTCGGTCGTCACGACTTTCTTCACCGCGCCGTAGAGGCCGAACGACAGCGCCAGGCCCAGTCCGATGTAGGGCGGTGCGCTCACTTCCACCGTCAGCACCACCACGCCAGTCACCGCGACGGCCAACGCGGCGAACTGCGCGCGATTGAGCCGCTCCCTGAAGACGATCAGACCCAGCGCGACGACCACCAACGGGTTGATGAAGTAGCCGAGCGCCGCGTCGACGACGTGGCCGTTGTTGACGGCATAGACGTAGACCCCCCAGTTGATCGAGATCAACGCCGACGCAGCGGCCAGCAGCAGCCAGGTGCGGCCGGTGATCCGCCTCAGGTCGCCGAGCCTGCGCACGACGGCGACCACGACGACCATCAGCAGGAAGTTCCACACGATGCGGTGCGCGAGCACCTCGAGGGCCGAGGCGGGTTTCAAGAGCGGAAAGAACGCGGGAAACGTTCCCCAGCACACGTAGGCGCCGACGCCGAACAGCAAGCCCGGTCTGCGGGTCTCGCTCACAGTTCGTGGTTGCGCAGTGCGTCGAGGGCGTGCTGCAGATCGGCCGGATACGGGCTGGTGATCTCGACGCGGCGCCCGTCGGCGGGATGCGCGAAAGCCAGCGACCGCGCATGCAGCCACTGCCGGTCCAACTTGAGCCGCTTGGCCAGCGTGGGATCGGCACCGTAGGTGAGATCACCGACGCATGGATGGTGCAGCGCGGCGAAGTGCACCCGAATCTGGTGTGTACGACCCGTTTCCAATTCGATGTCGAGCAGGCTGGCGGCGCGGTGCGCCTCGAGGGTGTCGTAGTGGGTGACGCTGTGCCTGCCGCCCTCGGTGACCGCGAACTTCCAATCGTGTCCGCGGTGACGGCCGATCGGTGCGTCGATCGTTCCGCTCGACGGGTCGGGATGCCCCTGCACCAGCGCGTGGTAGCGCTTCTCGACGGTGCGCTGTTTGAACGCCCGTTTGAGCACCGTGTACGCGCGTTCGGAGAGCGCGACGACCATGACCCCCGAGGTGCCGACGTCGAGGCGGTGCACGATGCCTTGGCGCTCGTGGATCCCCGAGGTGCTGATCCGGAAGCCCGCCGCGGCCAGGCCGCCCAGCACGGTCGGGCCCGACCAACCGACGGTGGCGTGCGCGGCGACCCCCGGCGGCTTGTCCACCGCGACGATGTCCTCGTCGGAGTACAGGATCGCCATCCCGTCGATCTCGACGGGTGTGTTCTCCACGGGTGCGGGTGCTTCGGGCAACCGCACGTCCAGCCAGGCGCCCGCGGTCAGCTTGTCCGATTTGCCCGCAGGGGCGCCGTCGATCTCGACACCGCCCCCTTCGGCCAGCGCCGCGGCGGCCGTGCGTGACAGGCCGAGAAGTCGGGCGAGGCCCGCGTCGACCCGCATGCCCGCCAGGCCCTCGGGAACTGGAAGCGACCGATCGGCCATCTATTCGTCCTCGGCGGCTTTCCGCCGCCCGACGGTATCGAAGTCGAACCCGAACAGCGACAGCCCCACCAGCAGGATCGCCCCGCCGACCACGCACGGGTCGGCCACGTTGAAGACCGGCCACCACCCGATGGCCAGAAAGTCCACGACGTGTCCCTGCAGCGGGCCGGGTGAGCGGAAGAACCGGTCGATGAGGTTGCCGAGGGCCCCGCCGAGGATCATGCCCAGCCCGACCGCCCACCACGGATTGACCAGCCGTCGGCCCATCCAGATGATCCCGATCACCACGCCGGTGGCGATCAGCGTGAGCACCCACGTGTAGCCGGTGGCCATCGAGAACGCCGCACCCGAGTTGCGCACCAGCGTCCAGGTCACCGTGTCGCCGATGATCGACACGGGCTGGCCGGGGGTGAGGAGTCTGACCGCGAGCACCTTGGTGACGACGTCGGTGACCAGCACCACGGCAGCGATGCCGAGCAGCAGGCCCAGCCGTCGCTGCGGCGGAGCCTCTTCGGTCATCTTGTCGGCCACGCCTGGGTCGTCAGTCACTGCTTCATCATCCCAAAACGCCGATGCGGAAGAATCTCGGACCATGGGTCGCCTCGTTGTCGTCACCACCGGCGGCACGATCGCCAGCGGCACAGGCGAGGACGGCGTCAAGCGTCCGTCCCGCACTGGGGCCGAACTAACGTCAGGGCTCGAGGTCAATCTCGACGTGGATGTGGTCGACCTGATGGCGGTCGACAGCTCGCAAATGATTCCCGCCGACTGGGATCGTATCCGGGCGGCCGTCGCGGCGGCAGAAGACGCCGATGGCGTCGTCGTCACGCACGGCACCGACACCATGGAGGAGACGGCGCTATGGCTCGACCTGACCTACCGCGGCACTACACCAGTGGTGTTCACCGGCGGACAACGCAGCGCCGATGCTCCGGACGCCGATGGCTCAACCAATCTTCAGGACGCTTTGGCGGTCGCGGCAAGTCCCTCAGCTCGAGGCCTCGGAGTCGTGGTCAGTCTTGCGGGCACGGTCTGGCAGCCGTTGGGGTTGCAGAAAGTGGCGACAGAGGACCTACGTGGCTTCGCGGGTACGGTGATCGGCGCCGTGTCGCAGGATAGGTTCGTCCGGCACGCGCCGAAGGAGCGGCCATACTTGGGTGCGCTGCCGGCGGCGGCAGCACCGAGGGTGGACATTGTCGCCGCTTATCCGGGCGCGGACGCGGTGGCGATGGACGGCTGCGCCGCCGCAGGCGCCCGCGGAATCGTGCTGGAGGCGGTGGGGTCGGGCAATGCCGGCTCGGCGGTGATCGCTGGCGTACAGCGACTCTGCGCCGCCGGAGTGGCCGTCGCGGTGACCACCCGCGTGCCTGGAGCGCGGGTCAGCCCAACATACGGTCCGGGCCACGATCTGGTGGCCGCGGGCGCCATGCCGGTGCGGCGGCTGCGGTCTGCTCAGGCACGGGTGCTGTTGATGGCGGCGCTGGCGAGCGGACTCCCCGTCGACGAAGCCGTCGACCGATGGGGTTGACGCGCATGGCACCGTGGACGCGTGCCCTTCGAGAACATGATTCGCCGAGGCGCCACGCTGATCGCGGTTCTGCCGCTGGCCTTGGCCGCGGGCACGGTGGCGCGTGCCGAAGCGCCTCCGGGAGCCGACGCGATCGACGACTACCCCGTCGCGCAAGGCTTCTACCGACCCGGCCCGCCACCCAACTACCACGTGTTCTTCAAGACACCCGACGGCCTGTCGTGTGGCATCGGCCCCAACGGCGGGCCCATCGGCTGCGACGGTGTTCCACGGGGCGCCCCGCCCGGGACCAATCAGACCTTCCTGATCAGCGGCGGCCCCGCAGAGTACCGGCACTCCCCCACACCGATGTTCACCCGCGAGGGGGTCGACGTCCTGCCGGCCGGTTATCGGCTCGAAAACTGGGGCGCCAGTTGCGGTGTCGGGTATCAGGGCACCGTGACTTGTAAGACGTACGGCGATCACGGCTTCACGATCTCGAGCGTTTACGGGGTGCTCTGGTAGCGCGCCAGTTCGGCAAGGTAGTCGGGCCAGTCGAGGGAGTCGACGGGGTTCGCACGCTCGATTCCGGGCGTGTCGACCGGGAACGTGCGGGCCTGGCCCGGTCCGCTGGTCCGCGTCTCGAACCGGATCGTCATCACGCCGTGCCCGGCGCCCTGGATCCAGCCGTGCCCGAAGTCGGGATGGGTGACGTCGTCGCCGACGCGCCAGGCGGGTGCGGTCGCGGCAAGGTCTGAGACGGTGGGTGGCACCCCGGTGTAGGTGACGTCGTCGTCGGCGGCCATCAGCTCCAAGTCCGGGAACAACGACTCCTGGCGAACGTCCGTGAGCCCCGAAAAGCCCACGCCCAGAAGGCGAATCGGCCCGACATCGACGGGGTCGAGCAGCAGCCGGCGCGCGGTGGCGATCAAGGTGGCCGCGTCGGTGGTGCCGTACGGCAGGGTGGCCGAGCGGGTGAGCGTGCTCATATCGGACTTCTTCAGCTTCACGGTGACGGTGCGCGCACCGCGGCCGTCCTTCTCCAGGCGCCGGTGGGCGTGCTCACCGATCGGGCCCATCGCTTCGCGGAGCTGATCAAGGGTGGTCAGGTCTTCGGGGAACGTGGACTCCGCGCTGATCTGTTTGGCGGGCGCGTTCTCGGCTACCGGCCGGTCGTCGATGCCGCGGGCGAGCCGGTGCAGCGCCGGGCCCACGGTGCCGCCGAGGATGTCTGCGGCCTCGGCCTCGCTGAGCGCGGCGAATGCGCCTATCGTCTCGATGCCGAGCCTGTGCAACTTCTCCCCGGCGACGGGTCCGATCCCCCACAACCGCCGCACCGGAAGACCGTCGAGCATCGCGCGCTCCTCGTCGCGGCGGACCACACGCATACCGTCGGGTTTGGCCAACCCGGATGCGATCTTGGCGAGTTGTTTCCCCGAGCCCGCCCCGATGGACGCGACGAGCCCGGTCACCTCGAGTACCCGCGCGCGCAGGGTCCGGCAGAAGTCCTCGACCTCATCCGCCGACGCGCCCGCGAGTTCGGCGGGCTCACCGAAAGCCTCGTCGTACGAGAGCTGTTCGAGAACGGGGACCGTCGCGCGCACGGTCTCGAACACCCGGCGGCTGGCCACTCCGTAGACGACGCCGCGCGGCGGAAGGACGACCGCCGCGGCGCCGACCAGCCTGCGCGCCTGGTGCATCGGCATCGCCGACTTGGCGCCGTACACGCGGGACTCGTAGCTCGCACCGGCGACCACACCGCGCCCACCGAGCCCACCGACCAACACTGGGCGCCCCCGCAGCGTGGGACGGGTCAGCTGCTCGACGGACGCGAAGAAGGCGTCCATGTCGAGGTGCAGAACCCAGCGAGCGTCCATTGCTGCAGATGCTAAGGCGCTAGCCTGGCCTGCATGGCACACCCGGGCGCCGAACCGTTCGATGTCGCCATCCGGGATGCCTCGATTCGGCTTGGTCAGTTCCTCAAGCTGGCCGGGCTCATCGACTCGGGGGCCGACGCGAAATCGGTGATCGCCGACGGCCTGGTCACCGTCAATGGCGAGGTCGAGCGCCGACGCGGCAGGCAGCTGCGCACCACCGATGTCGTGGTGTTCGCCGGGCGCAGCGCCCGGGTTTCCGACGCTTAGCGGTCGACCTTTGCGATCGAGACCCGCACCCCGTCGCCGATCTCGCTGCCGTCGACCGGGTCACCGAAATCGAAACTGGTGGCCAGGATTTCGCGGGCGATCAAGTCGCTGTGCGTCTGCGCCCACGTCTGTCGCCCGGACGGCACCGCCATCACCACCGAGATTCGGTCGGACACGTCCAGACCCGTGGACTTGCGCAGATCCTGCAGTTCGCGGATCCGGTCCTTGGCCCAGCCCTCGGCCTCCAACTCCTCGGTGACCGTGCCGTCGAGCACGACCAGCCCGGCCCCGTCGGACAGCGCCGCGGTGTATCCCGGATCGGCGGCGACCAGCCGCGAGCTGTACTCCTCGGGCTGCAGCACCGCCGGTCCGGCGGTCAGTGTGCCGTCGGCGTTGACCACCGCCTCTCTCGCCTTGACCGCCTTGATGGCCGCCTGCACGTCCTTGCCCAGCCGCGGACCCGCGACGCGCGCGTTGACCGTGAGCTCGAAGCGGCCGTAGGTGTCGATGTCGTCGGTGAGCTCGACGGTCTTCACGTTGAGCTCGTCGGCGATCAGGTCGGCGAACGGCGCGAGCCGCTGCGGGTTGTCCACGGCCACGGTGAGTTTCGGCAACGGTAGTCGCACCCGCAGCTTCTTGGCCTTGCGCAGCGACGACGCCGCCGATGCCACCTCGCGCACCAGGTCCATGGTCTCGACCAACTCGGGGTCGGTGGGCAGCAGGTTGTCCTCGGGCCAGTCGGTCAGGTGCACCGACCGCTCACCGGTCAGGTCGCGCCAGATGCGCTCGGTGATCAACGGCAGCAGCGGTGCCGCCAGCCGGGCGGTCACCTCCAGCACCGTGTGCAGGGTGTCGATCGCGTCGGGGTCCTCCTCCCAGAACCGCGAACGAGACCGTCGCACATACCAATTCGTCAGCGCCTCGGTGAACTGCCGCAGCTCGTCGCATGCCCCGGAGATGTCACAGACGTCCAGCGACGCGGTGAGGTCGTCGCGCAGCACGGCGAGTTTGGCCAGGATGTAGCGGTCGAGCACGTGCTTCGAGTCGGTGCGCCAGGTGCCCTTCTTCGGTGCGTACAACGCGAGGAAGGTGTAGGCGTTCCACAGCGGCAGCAACACCTGCCGGACGGCTTCGCGGATGCCCTGTTCGGTGACGATCAGGTTGCCGCCGCGCAGGATCGGCGAGGCCATCAGGAACCAGCGCATCGCGTCGGAGCCGTCGCGGTCGAACACCTCCGTCACATCCGGGTAGTTGCGCAGCGACTTGCTCATCTTCTGCCCGTCGTTGCCGAGCACGATCCCGTGCGCCACACAGGTTTTGAACGCCGGTTTGTCGAACAGCGCGGTGGCCAGGATGTGCAGTGTGTAGAACCACCCGCGGGTCTGCCCGATGTACTCGACGATGAAGTCGCCCGGGAAGTGCGAGTCGAACCAGTCCTGGTTCTCGAACGGGTAATGCACCTGCGCATACGGCATGGAGCCCGAGTCGAACCAGACGTCGAAGACGTCCTCGATGCGGCGCATCGTCGACTTGCCCGTCGGGTCGTCGGGATTGGGCCGGGTGAGATCGTCGATATAGGGCCGGTGCAGATCGGTGGGCCGGAGCCCGAAGTCACGTTCGAGCTCGTCGAGGCTGCCGTAGACGTCGATGCGCGGATACGCCGGATCGTCGGACTTCCACACTGGGATCGGAGTGCCCCAGTAGCGATTTCGCGAAATCGACCAGTCGCGGGCACCGGCCAGCCACTTGCCGAACTGCCCGTCCTTGACGTGTTCGGGATACCAGGTGATCTCTTGGTTGAGCTCCACCATGCGGTCGCGGAATTCGGTGACCTTGATGAACCAGGACGACACGGCCCGGTAGATCAGCGGATTGCGGCACCGCCAGCAGTGTGGATAGGAGTGCTCGTAGGTCTCGTGACGCAACAACACCGCACCGTGCGCAGCCGCGGGCCGGCTCTGGTTCTTCAGGTCGCGGATGATCTGCGGGTTGGCGTCGAAGACGTGCTGTCCGGCGTAGTCGGGGACAGTGGCGTCGAACCGTCCCTTGGAATCGACCGGTGTGACGGCCTCGATGCCCGCGGCCTGCGCGGTGAGCATGTCGTCTTCGCCGTAGGCGGGCGACATGTGCACGATGCCGGTGCCGTCCTCGGTGCTGACGAAGTCGGCGGGCAGCACGCGGAACGAGCGGGGCGCATCGGCGAAGTACGCGAACGGCGGCAGGTAGCGGGTCTCGAGCAGCTCGCGACCGGAGTACGTGCCGAGGATCTCCGGCTCCTCGCCCAATTCGCGCGCATAGGCGCCGACCCGCGCCTCGGCCAACACGAAACGCCGCCCGTCGGGGCCCTGCACCTGCACGTAGGCGACGTCGGGGTGGACCGCGACGGCCTGGTTGGACGGCAGCGTCCACGGCGTCGTGGTCCAGACCAACAGGTAGGCGCCGGCCAGATCCCCTTCGGCGATCCGGAAGCCCACGGTGATCGCGGGATCCTGACGACTCTGGTACACGTCGTCGTCCATGCGCAGTTCGTGGCTGGACAACGGTGTCTCGTCGTTCCAGCAATACGGCAGCACGCGGTTGCCCTCGTAGGCAAGGCCCTTGTCCCACAACTGTTTGAAGGCCCAGATCACCGACTCCATGAACTCGGGTTCGAGGGTCTTGTAGTCGTTGTCGAAATCCACCCAGCGGGCTTGGCGAGTCACGTAGGCACGCCATTCGTTGGTGTACTTGAGCACCGAGGCTCGGCAGGCGTCGTTGAACTTCTCGATGCCCATCTCTTCGATCTGAGCCTTATCGGTGATGCCGAGTTGGCGCTGCACCTCGAGTTCGGCGGGCAGGCCGTGGGTGTCCCAGCCGAAGCGACGCTCCACCTTGTAGCCGCGCATCGTGCGGTACCGGGGCACGATGTCCTTGACGTACCCGGTGAGAAGGTGCCCGTAGTGCGGCAACCCGTTGGCGAACGGCGGGCCGTCGTAGAAGACGTACTCGGGGGCGTCGTCGCGGCGGGCGATGCTGGCGCGGAAGGTGTCGTCGCGGTCCCAGTACTCGAGGACCTCGGTCTCCAGCGCGGGGAATCTGGGCGCCCCAGTGGCCGGCTTCGGGTAGGCGGTCATAGCTCCTGTGCCTCGTTCGGCTTCCGGCGGAAGCCTCACATGTTCGTCAAGGCACGGGGACGACGTCGCGCCGGTGCGCGAGCGCCGCGGTACCACCCCGCTTGCGCACACTCAGAGATGCGCGCCGCTCAGTTAGGGCGTTGACGGGCCCACCCGTTCGGTTCTACTGGGCTCGGAACGCCCCAAGAGATGGTGGCGCCGAACTGTTCTTCCGAAGGCTCCCCGGTGATGGCCGGATCCAAGCCGATGGCGTCGATCTTACCGCCGAACGGCGTGTGCTCAGTTCGGGGGCAAGGCGTCCGACGTGATCTCGACGAGCGCGCGCGGGAACTGTTCGGACAGCTCCTCGATGGTGTACTGCTCGAAGCGGCTGGTGTCGTACCACCAGTCGATCCGCACGTCGCCACCGGCGCGGTAGACACGCACCTCCAGGGCGTGGCCGAGGCCAGGCGGGGTCTCCTGCACCGGCACGGTGTCCGACGGCGTTTCGCCGATGTAGTTGAAGTACACCTCCGGCGAAGCGGCAACCTCGCGCTCCGAAGCGGCGGCCAGCGTCTGGTGCACGGAGGCCAGCACCTCGGTGGCGCTCGCCTGCTGCCCCGCCACACAGACCAGAGGTACGGCATCGAGCAGGGATCCGCGCTCGCTGGCGATGTCGACTCGGACCAGGCCTTCACCGAGTGTGCGGGCGATGGTTCTGCTCAGGGCGGCGACGAGGATCTCGTCGGCCGGCAGACCGAGCCATTCGGTGGCCCCGTCGAGTTCGGCCGTCAGCTCGTCGCTTGCCGGGGTCGAAACCTTGACCATGCTGGCGGAGGCACCAACGTCCGCAGCGTCGTAGTCCGTGACGCGGACCGTTGCCGTAGCAAACTCGCCGAGCGGGCGCAGAACCTCTGTCGGCGAAGCCAGGTAGGGAGCAACCATGCGACCAAAGATAGCTCACGTGTCCCAGAAATGGGAGACACCTCCCAAAACTGTGACGCCAGTGTCAATATAGGCAAACTTCTCCAGTTTGCGGACCGCACTGCCCAAACACGGGACGTTGGTTTAGAGTGGACAAGTGCCTCGGACAGACGAGAACGGCAGACAACTCAAAGCGCTGCTCGACTACCTGCTTGACGGCGACATCGAGGCCAAAGACATCTACGACGCACTGGGCACATCCAGCAGCACCTATTACCGCCGAATCAAAGAGCCGGACTATCCAGACGCCGAGGAGCTGCGGCGGGTCGCCGACCGGTTCGGTCTGAACTATCCCGACCTGCAGATCAGGTTCGGCCTGATGACCAGGCAAGAAGTACTCAGTTACGTCGAATACCTCGAACGCACAGGCGGTTCCGGCCAGACGGCCGTGCGGGAGACGACCAAGTCGCGAACCCGCATTCCTCGACTCTCCGAGCTGCGACCGCGGAGTGACGCCCCGCCCCTTTAGCCGTACACTTTGCTGAGTACCACGGCAGCTCCGAAGGCAACCCTATGGCTTTGGCGACACTGATCGCGATCACGCTTTGCTGTATCGCGTGGAGCCTGTGGATTCGCCGGGTCACCTGGTCCTCCCGTTGGGAGGTGGCCGCCACCCTCAACATCGCCCTGCAGGGCATGGCGGTGTTGTTGATGTCTCCGTGGGCCTCGGAAACGCTGGGAGTCGCGCTGCACGCGCTCACCGGCAAATGGAACCTCGAAGACTTCATCGGCCACGACTGCTACATCGTCGCCGCCTCCGCCGTCGTCTACAACGCCCTCGGTCGCCTGCAGGACGACCACCTGCTGCAAAGGTCGTTCAAGCAGTACGTCGAAATCCCGGCCACGCTGTGCATCCCGCTGCTGCTGGTCACCTTCTCCCTCGGCAACGGCGCGCGCATCTTCAAGCCGGACTTCTTCCAGGTGCCCACCGACTTCTGGCTGAACACCTACTGGCTGATCCTGTGCGGCATCCTGATCTACCTGCTGGGGTACGGCAGCCGGGCCCTGCTTGTGCTGCGCAGGGATCCGCGGTCGCGCAAGATCGCCAACGTCTATCTGATCTCGTCCGCCGCGGGCATCGCCGCGTGCATCGTGCGCCTGCTGACGGCCTACATTCCCGCGCTGCAGCAGCACGACGGCGGCGCGACCCTGGTATGGGTCTTCGCCTGTATGTGCGGCGCCGGCTTCGCGCTGACCTCGGCGGAGTCCTGGCGGCAGAAGACGAAGTGGTTCAGCAGCGCTTCTCAGTGACTGCGCGTTACCCCGCAACCTCGCGCGACACGCTGTAGAACGGCGCTCCCAGATCGGGCACCGTCTGATAGCCACGCCTGCGCGCCCGCGCCGCGTCGCGCCGGATCAACACGCCCAGCCCGGCGAACGTCGCCTGGTCGAGCACCATCCGCGTGAGCAGCCGGTTGTGCACGAAGCCGAACGCCAGGCCGGTGCTCGGATCGGCCCACCCGACCGAGCCGGCCAGCCCGGCATGACCGAACCCGGGCATCACACCCGGGGGCACCGGGAGCGAGTGGTAACCCAGGTTGAAGCTCAACGGCACGAAGATGTTGCGGTCAGGCCAGTAGCTCGCCCGGCCGGTCAGCGCCGCGACCCGCTCCTCGGACACGAACTGTTTGCCCTCGATGCGGCCACCGTTGGCGATCGCGCCGTACATCTTGGCCAGGCTCCTGGCGGTGGCCACACCGTTGGCGGCCGGGATCTCGGCGTCCAGGAACGGCGTGTCGCCCTGGACCACCGACTTCATGCCGGGGAAGTACATCGAACCGAACATCCCCGACACCCCGAGCGCCGCGACGCGCGGGGCGACGAAGTTGAAGATCGGGTTGGCGAGGGCGCCCTGCGGGGCGAGGATCTGCGCGGCGCGGGTCGGCGCGCCGACAGGCGGGCGCCCCAGGTGCAACCCGTCGGTGTCCAGCGGCTCGGCCAGCTCCTCGCGGATTAGATCGCGCATGCCCTTGCCGGTGACGGCGCGGCCCAGGCCGGACATCAGCCAGCCGTAGGTCAGCGCGTGATAGGCCTGATGCCCGAACAGCAGCTTGTTGACCGGCGCGGCCGCCACTCGCTCTTCCATCACCTGATGGTCGAGCAGCTGGGCCTTGGTGCACCCGTTGAGGTGCGACAGCCCGGCCCGGTGCTGCATCAGCTCGCGCACCGTGATCGCGGCCTTGCCCTTGACGCCGAACTCGGGCCAGTACTCGGCCACCGGGGTGTCGTAGTCGATCAGGCCGCGGTCGGCGAGTCGGTGGATGACCGTGGACGCCATGCCCTTGGTGACCGAGAAGACCATCGCACCGGTGTCAGCGTTCCAGTACTGCGTGCCGCGGCGGTCCGAGTAACCGGTCCACACGTCGACGACGGGCTCACCGTGCAAGTAGATCGACAGGGCGCCGCCGCCGTAGCGACGACCAGGGAACAGTCGCGAGAAAGTACGCAGGGTGCAGGCGAAATTGGAATCGGCAGCGCCCTGGACACCGTGCGGAAGCGCGACGCTGCGCTCCCGTTTGTTGACACCCGTCACAATTTATTTAATTTACTCGCAGCCCCGGCAAATAAACCTACCGTTACCTATTTGTTAGGTTCGCGCATGTCAGAGGCGTCGAGCAGCTGCTGCGCAGCAAGCGCGGGAGTCAGCTCCCCGTCGCGGACCTGACGTTCGATCTCGGCGCGCATCCGCTTCACGTTCGGGTTCGACAGCACCCGGTCGAGGACCGAATCCCGCACCATCGACCAGGTCCACTCGACTTGCTGAGCGCGCCTGCGACTTTCGAACTCCCCCGCCTCGGTGAGCACGTCGCGGTGCTTGAGCACCGTCGCCCACAGCTCCTCGAGGCCCGTCCCCTCCAGCGCGCTCATCGTGAGAACCGGTGGGCGCCACAGTCTTTCGCGGGGATAAATGAGGCGAATGGCACCGGCGAGCTCACGGGCGGCCCGTTTTGCCTCGATCGCGTGCTCGCCGTCGGCCTTGTTCACCACGACGATGTCGGCGAGTTCGAGCACGCCCTTCTTGATGCCCTGCAGCTGATCGCCGGTGCGCGCGAGCGTGAGGAACACGAAGGTGTCGACCATGTTGGCCACGGTCACCTCGGACTGCCCGACGCCGACCGTCTCGACCAGGACCACGTCGAAACCGGCCGCCTCCAACAGGACGATCGTCTCGCGGGTCGCCTTGGCGACGCCGCCGAGTGTGCCCGAGGTGGGCGATGGGCGGATGTAGGCGTCGGGATGCACGGCCAACTGCGCCATGCGGGTCTTGTCGCCCAGGATCGAGCCCCTGGTCCTGGTCGACGAGGGATCGACGGCCAGCACGGCGACGCGGTGTCCCTGGTTGATCAGGTACATGCCGAGCGCCTCGATCGTCGTCGACTTGCCGACGCCGGGCACGCCGGTGATCCCGACATGCAGCGAGTTGCCCGCGTGCTCAGTCAGCTTCAGCAGCAGTTCCTGGGCCTGCTCGCGGTGGTCGACGCGCGTCGACTCCACCAGCGTGATGGCTCTTGCCAGGGCGGCACGGTCGCCGTCCGCCACGGCGGCCGCAAGGTCGGCGGTCGGATCGGCCATCTAGTCGAGGCGGTAGCCCAGCCGATCGGCCAGCTTGTGCAGGAGGCCGACCGCCGCGTCCGCGATCACCGTGCCGGGCGGGAAGATCGCGGTGGCTCCGGCGGCGTAGAGCTCGTCGAAGTCGCCGGGCGGGATGACGCCGCCGACCACGATCATGATGTCGGGCCGACCCACATCGGCGAGCGCTTCGCGCAGCGCGGGCACCAGGGTCAGGTGCCCTGCCGCGAGCGATGAGACGCCGACGACGTGCACGTCGTTGTCGGCGGCCTGCCGTGCGACCTCCTCGGGGGTGGAGAACAGCGAGCCGACGTCGACGTCGAAGCCGATGTCGGCGAACGCGGTCGCGATCACCTTCTGCCCGCGGTCGTGGCCGTCCTGGCCCATCTTCGCGATCAGGATGCGCGGCTGGCGACCGTCGGCCTCGGCGAACTTCTGCACGAGGTCGGTGGCTTTCGTGATGTTGCTGACCCCTGCACCCCCCATCTCATCGCGGTAGACGCCGGCGATCGTACGGATCTCGGCGACGTGGCGCCCGTAGACCCGCTCGAGCGCATCGGAGATCTCACCGACGGTGGCCTTGGCCCGCGCGGCGTTGATGGCCAGGGCGAGCAGGTTGTTGCCCAGCCCGTCCTCGCCCGCCGGTCCGCGGGCACCGGCCGCCCGGCTCAGCTCGGCCAGCGCGGCGTCCACCTCGGCCTGATCGCGTTCGGCGCGCAGCCGCTCGAGTTTTGCGAGCTGCTCGGCCCGCACCCGGCTGTTCTCGACCTTGAGGACCTCGACCTCGTGGTCCTCGTCGACTTGGTACTTGTTGACGCCGATCACCGTCTGCTGGCCGGAGTCGATGCGCGCCTGGGTGCGCGCGGCGGCCTCCTCGATGCGCAGTTTCGGTATGCCGTCGGAGATCGCCTGCGCCATTCCGCCGTGCTCGACGACCTCGCCGATGTGCATCCGCGCCGCGGTGGCCAGCTGGTGGGTCAGCCACTCGACGTAGTACGAGCCGCCCCACGGATCGATCGGCCGCGTGGTGCCCGACTCCTGCTGCAGCACCAACTGGGTGTTGCGCGCGATGCGGGCCGAGAAGTCAGTCGGCAATGCCAGCGCCTCGTCAAGCGCGTTGGTGTGCAACGACTGGGTGTGCCCCTGCGTCGCGGCCATCGCCTCGATGCAGGTGCGCGCGACGTTGTTGAACGGGTCCTGAGCGGTCAACGACCACCCCGACGTCTGCGAATGGGTGCGCAGCGACAGCGATTTCGGGTTCTTGGGGTTGAACTCGGCGACCAGCTCGCTCCAGAGCAGCCGGCCGGCCCGCAGCTTGGCGACCTCCATGAAGAAGTTCATGCCGATGCCCCAGAAGAACGAAAGGCGCGGCGCGAACTTGTCGACGTCGAGCCCGGCATCGAGGCCGGCCTTGATGTACTCGACACCGTCGGCCAGCGTGTAGGCCAACTCGAGATCGGCTGTGGCACCGGCTTCCTGGATGTGGTAGCCCGAGATCGAGATCGAGTTGAACTTAGGCATCTTCGTGCTGGTGTAGCCGAAGATGTCGGAGATGATCCGCATCGACTCCTTCGGCGGATAGATGTAGGTGTTGCGGACCATGAACTCTTTGAGGATGTCGTTCTGAATGGTCCCGGCCAACTTCTCCGGCGGCACGCCCTGCTCTTCGGCGGCGACGACGTACAGCGCCAGGATCGGCAGCACCGCGCCGTTCATCGTCATCGACACCGACACGGTCGACAGGTCGATGCCGTCGAACAGCTGACGCATGTCGAGGATGGAGTCGATTGCCACGCCTGCCATTCCGACGTCGCCCTGCACCCGCGGATGGTCCGAGTCGTAACCGCGATGGGTGGCCAGGTCGAACGCCACCGAGAGGCCCTTCTGCCCCGCTGCCAGGTTGCGCCGGTAGAACGCGTTGGACTCCGCGGCGGTGGAGAAACCCGCGTACTGGCGGATGGTCCACGGCTGGTTGACGTACATGGTGGGGTACGGGCCCCGCACGAAGGGCGGTTGGCCCGGGAAGGTGTCGAGCGGATATCCGGCGGCGACGGCGGCGTCGCGGTCGGCCCCGATGTAGACGGGCTTGACGTCGATACCCTCCGGCGTCACCCAGTCCACTTGGTCGGCGCTGTATCCGTGCGTCGTGGCGGCCGCTTCGACATGGGCGGTGACGGCGGCCTCGGTCGGCGGGTCGGCACGCTTCTCGCCGTGCAGCGGGACTCCGGCGAAACTCCCGATGGTCTTTCCGATCCCGGCTGTGGCAGTCACCTCAGGCCCCCAATCTGGTGAGCAGGTCCGACAGGGTGGCGACCGCGTCGATCTTCGCGGTCAGGTAGCCGTCCGGCTTGGAATGGGCTTCCGCGACGGCCTTTTCCGGCCCGGCGAGCAGCACATGCGATACGCCCGTCTCGCGTGCCGAGTCGACCGCGGCCGAGGCTTCCTCTCCGTAGCGGGTGTCGGTGCCGCAGATCACGGCGATCGGCGGTGTCTGCTCCGCCTCGGTCACCGCTTCGATACCGCCCGACGCGAGCAGGTTCGTGGCGAAGGTGGTGCGCACGTTGTGTTCGGCGAGTGGACCGAGCGGCAGCAGCAACACCTTCGGCCTGGCCCCGGTCCTCTCGAGGAAAGCGTCGGAGCGGTCCCGCAGCTCCTCGAAGCCCGCCGCGTAGCGGGCCACCCCCGGCAGCGAATCACCTTGCGGCAGAGCCGGATCGGCGATATTGGGAAACTCGTTGACACCGGTCAGCGCCGTTCGCCGGTGTGCGATGTCCTCGGCGCGCCGCTGGGCGACCTCGGCGATCTGGGCAACGATGTGATCACGGGCCTGTTCGAAGCCGCCGCGGGACTCGATGTCCTGGAAGTGCTTCCATGCCTGCTCGGCGAGCTCCTCGGTGAGGTCCTCCACATGCCAGGAACCCGCCGCCGGGTCGAGCACACGGCCAAGGTGCGACTCCTCGAGCAACAGCAGCTGGGTGTTGCGGGCCATTCGGCGCGCGAAGCTCGGCGCCGTCCCTGGGAACCCACCGGGGATCGCGACGTCGAACGGGTGGACCTGGATGGTGTCGGCCCCGCCGACACCGGCCGAGAAGGCGGCCACGGTGGTGCGCAACATGTTCACCCACGGATCGCGCTTGGACATCATCGGCAGCGACGTCATGGCGTGCAGGGTGACCGCTCCGTGCTCCGGCGCTCCGACGACCTCGGCGACCCTGGCCCACAGCAGGCGCGCGGCCCGCAGTTTGGCGATCGTCATGAACTGGTCGTCGTCGGCGGCGATGCGGAAACTGATCTGCCGCAACCCGTCCGGGACACAGATACCGCCCTCTTCCAGCTGCCGCAGGTAGCTCACCCCCGTTGACACCAGGCCGGCCAGCTCCCACGATGCGTTGGCGCCGAGGTTGTGGAACGCGGGTCCGTCGACGGTGACGGCACGAACGCCGCCGCTGTAGTCGCCGAATTTGGCGGCGGTGGCCACGACGTCGGCGATCTCGGGAGCCGCGCGCTCGCTCAGCGGTGCGGTCAACGGGTCGGCGCCGAGGTCCACCGACAGCCGGGAGCGTTGGTCGGCGTCGAGGTCGCTCAACAGCCCGAGCACCGCGTCGGCGGCCGAAACGTAATCGGGCCCGGCGATTTCGAAGAGCACCGGGACGAGGTCGAGGAAGACACCGTCGAACAGCCGGTCCAACTCCGAAGCCGCGACGCCCGCGGGCGCGCCGACGCGGATGACGAGCGCGCTGACCCCCTCGGTGAGGCTGACCAACACGGCGCCGTTGGATTCGGCCAGGTTGCCGGGCCCGTTCACCGGGAACGCCTCGGCGACTTTCCAGCCGGCCTTGACGTCACGGAGCGCGTCACCGCCGCGCACGAACGGCCACTGCCCGGGCAGCGGAGGTTCGGGAAGCGCATCGGCGCTGGTGTACAGCGGGCGGATCGCGAAGCCGTCGTAGGTGGGCGAATCCAGCAGCCGCTCGGGCTCGGCGGGCAGATCGGCGGGATCGCGCCGGGTGCTCTTTGCCAGCACCGCGGCAACCGCTGAGCGCCAGCGCTCGCGATCGGCCTCGACCACAGTGGGTTTCTGCACGATCATCAGGCTAAATGATCGCAGTCACAGCGGTGTCTGCCGGTCGGTCGACTCGCGGTCCCGCGAACAGGTGGCTTCGGCCGCGGTTCCGTAGTCTTGGTAGACGTGAACTCCGTCGTCAGCACCCTGCGCGCGGCCCGAGGGGCGGTGATCGCGACGCTTTCGAGCGTCTCGCGGGTGCGTCTGGTCGGGTCCCTGGCGGCGATTGTGATTCTCGTCGCAGTTGCGTTGCTGGTCCCGGTGCCGACCGCGGTGCAGTTGCGCGACTGGGCCACCTCGGTCGGGCCGTGGTTTCCGCTGGCGTTTCTGGCCGCCCACATCGTGGTGACGGTCTTCCCGTTCCCCCGCACGGCATTCACGCTCGGCGCGGGCCTGCTCTTCGGCCCGGTGCTGGGCATCCCCCTGGCGGTGACGGCGGCGACGATCAGCGCGGTCATCGCGGTGCTGCTCGTCCGCGCCGTGGGCCTTCGACTGGACCGGGCGGTGCGCCATCCGCGAATCGAATCCCTCAACGCGCGGCTGCGCGAACGCGGTTGGCCGACGGTGCTGTCGATGCGGTTGATTCCCGCCGTGCCGTTCGCCGTGCTCAACTACGCCGCGGGCGTGTCGTCGGTGCGCGTGCTCCCCTACGCGCTGGCCACCTTGGCGGGACTGGTGCCGGGCACTGCGGCGGTGGTGATCCTCGGCGACGCGCTGACCGGCAACGTCAATCCCCTGCTCGTGCTGATCTCGTTCTGCACCGCCAGCCTGGGTGTGGCGGGCCTGGTCTACGAGGTCCGCGTGCACCGGCGGCACCACCGCGAGCGCGCGGTCGAACCCGAGGTCGATGAACCGCTGCGCCTGACGAGATGAACTCGGCCGTCGTCTGCCCTTGATGGGACGGGTTGCAGCTTCCTACGCTGGTCTGCACACATGAGTGTCGACGTACGAACGAGGGTCGACGGCGAGCCCGCACTTGTTGAGCCCGCCGAGTTCTTCGAGGCCACGCTCCCGCAGCTGTTCGCCGACTCGAACGAGCGGCTCACGCCATCGCTTCGGCAGCGGCCGCCGCGACCGCTGACCGTCTCGATAGACGATCAACGCTGGACCCTCGACGTTGACGGTGACCGCGCGACGTGCGTGAGTGGGTCGACGACCGGCACCGTACTGCGAATCGACACAGAGCAGCTGGCGGCGCTGATCGCCGATCACGTCACCCCGATGGGGTGGCTGGCCGCCGGCACGCTGCACATCCACGGGCAACTGTCTGACGTCTTGGACTGGTGGCTCCTGCTGCGAGCCGCGATCGACGGCACGACCCCTCACGTCAACGGAGCCGTCGTCTTCCGCGATCGCGACGGCGAACCACTGAACCTGCACCACTCCTACGCCCCAGACGATCCAGCCGACGAGATGGCCTGGTTTCTCGAGCAAGCCGGCTTCCTGCACATCAAGGGCGTGTTCAGCCAGGCGGAGATGTCCGCCGTCTCGACGGATATGGACCTCGCCGCGCCGCGCTACTTCGAGGGCGATGGGCGTTCCTGGTGGGCGACCCTGAGAGACGGAACCCACGCGCTGGTGCGGATGCAGGAATTCGATGCGCAGTCTCGGACAGCCGCTGCGCTCGTCGCTGACGAACGTCTTGCCAGAATCGGCAGGTTGACGGGTGACGCACACGTCCCAAGCGGATGGGACGGGAAACGCGTTGAGGCTCTTTTCAAGCCGCTCGGCGTCACACGGGGCATCTCGGACGTCCCCTGGCACAAAGACTGCGCCCTCGGTCGACACAGTTACGACTGCTGTGGCCTGACGGTCGGCATCTCAGTGACCGGTGGCGGTGCCACGTCGGGCCAGCTGCGAGTGGTCGCCGGTTCGCATCGAGCCCTCGTGTGGCCCGCACCAAGCCTCCAACCGGGTCTCGATCTTCCAGTCGTCGATCTGGCCACCGAGACCGGTGACGTCACCGTCCACCTCTCCTGCACGTTGCACATGGCCCAGCCGCCGGTGGATCGCGACCGACGGGTGATGTACACCAGTTTCAGTCTTCCGACGATCGACGACAGCGCGCAGCTCGGCCGTCAGCGGTTGAGGCGAATGGCCGACGCGGCGCCGCTGAACACGAGCCAGTGACAGCCTCCGCCACGTCTCAGCGGGAGTGCGCCCCGCTGCCCGGCTCGCGGTCCTGCGGCGCAGGGTTGGTCTGCTGGCCGATCCCCGGGAACGACGGCGGTGCGTTGATGGGCGCGGGGCCGTCCACCGAGGTGCGCGCCTCGGCTTCTGCCTTGGCCACGGCGCGAGCGATCTCGGGATCGGTCTCGGTGTTGAACCAGTCGGCGACCTCGTCGTCGTCGGGCTTGACCGGCGTGTCGTCGACCGGCGACGGGGTGTAGCGGAACACGCCGTCCTCCCCCGGCGCGCCGAGCAGCTTGGTGAAACCCTGTAGGGCCGAACCGAAGTCGCTGGGCACCAGCCACACCTTGTTCGCCTCGCCCTTGGCCATCTGGGGCAGGGTCTGCAGGTACTGGTACGCCAGCATCTCCGGCGTGGGCCGGCCCGCCTTGATGGCCGCGAACGTCTTCTCGATGGCCTTCGCCTGGCCCTGAGCCTGCAGGTAGGCCGCCGCGCGTTCGCCTTGGGCACGCAACATGCGCGACTGGCGGTCGGCCTCGGCGGCCAGGATCGCGGCCTGCTTGGCACCCTCGGCGGCCAGGATCTGTGCCTGCTTCTGGCCCTCGGCCTGTTTGATGGCCGATTCCCGGTTGCCTTCCGCGGTCAGGATCATCGCGCGCTTCTCGCGGTCGGCGCGCATCTGCTTTTCCATCGAATCCTGGATCGACGGTGGCGGGTCGATGCTGCGCAGCTCGACACGCGCGACCCGCAACCCCCAGCGGTTGGTGGCCTCGTCGAGGACGCCGCGCAACGCCGTGTTGATCTGGTCGCGCGAGGTCAGCGTCTGCTCCAGCGTCATACCGCCGACGAGGTTGCGCAGCGTGGTGGTGGTCAGCTGCTCGACACCGACGATGTAGTTGCTGATCTGGTAGACCGCCGCCTGCGGGTTGGTCACCTGGAAGTAGACCACCGTGTCGATCTGCACGGTCAGGTTGTCCTCGGTGATCACCGGCTGCGGCGGGAAGGACACCACCCGCTCGCGCAGGTCGACGCGGGCACGGATCCGGTCGACGAACGGCAGCAGCAGCGTCAGCTGACCGGACACGGTCTTGCTGTAGCGGCCGAGCCGTTCGATCACCGCGGCCTCGGCCTGCGGTATCAGCGCGATCGACTTCGCGACGATGATGGCGGCGAACACCACCAGCACGCCGACGAGCACCAGGCCGGCGACGGCTCCATCCATGACGATTCCTTCCCTCGTACCCAGTGTGTTCTAGGCGAGTTTCTGGACGACGGCGGTGGCACCGTCGATCTGCACGACGGTCACCTGGTCCCCCGGTTCGTACACGTCATTCTCGTTGAGCGGCCGCGCCGTCCAGACTTCACCGTCGAGCTTCACCTGTCCCTCGTGCTGGGCCACGCGGTCGAGCACCAGCGCGCTTTTGCCTTCGAGCGCCCTGGCCGGGTCGGGCAGACCGGTACCGGCCTGGAAGTGCCTGCGCAGCGCCGGCCGCACCAACACAAGCAACAGGATCGACGCAACGGCGAACACCGCGCCGTGGACCCACAGGTCGTCGAAGATCAGGCTCGATCCGGCCGCGGCCAGCGCCCCGCCGCCGAGCATGAGGAGGAACAGGTCGCCGGTCAGTGCTTCGGCACCGGCGAGCGCCAGCGCGGCAATTAACCAGATCAGCGCAGCGGGCATGACACCACCCTATCGTCGCGCCCGACCACCTGCGGGCGTAACAACTACACTTCGAACATCATGTGGTGTCCCAGTGTTTCGCTGTCGGTATGGGCCAATGCCTGGTTAGCGGGCGTTGCCGCGCCCGACGATGTCCTCGATGCGCTATCGCATTGGGCGCCAAAGCATTCCGTAACCGCCTACGATTCGGTGGCGGCAGGCGCGACCGGTTTGCCCTGGCCCGATCTGGTGGATACGGGCACGGTGTCGCTGCTGCAGACGCTGCGCACGGCGGCCGGCCCCGGTGTGACGGAACCGCCGATCGGCCTGGCCCTTCCGGTGCCCGGCGACGTCCGGGGACTGCCCGCAGGCACCCAGTTCCAGCGCGACGCGGTGACCGCGGGTGAGGCCCTGGTCGTCTCCGGTGCGGGGTCGATCGGTCTGGTGCCGGATTTCGAGTACGACGGATTCGAGGATTCCGACGAGTTCGACGGTGACCCGTGCGGGCTGTCGTGGACGGTGTACTCGATACCCGAAGGATCCCCGCCTGTGGGATACGTCGATCTCGCCGAGGCCGAGTACGCGCTGCGGTCGGCGGTCCGCTCGGCGGCGGACGCGCTCGGGGCACTGCGCGCAGGCGCGGCGGAGATCGACGTGGAGGATCCCCGCGGACTCGTCGAGCAGGTGCTGGAATCCACCCGCATGCATCGCCTTCCCGACCACGCGCCGAACCGGGCGGCGCGCGTGCTGGAGAACGCCGCGCACGTCGACGCGATCATCTCGGTCAGCGCCGGGCTGATACCGATCGGGCTGCACAGCTCCGCTGAGGTGCAGATCGCCAACGACGCGTTGCGTCCGCTGTCGACCGTGGTGCGCTCAGCGCGACTGGCCGCGGTCGACGCGGTCCTGCACTCGGCCTGGCGAGCCTAGCCGCACACCGGCGTGCACAGCACGCCGTCGACCGAATACCCCTGCAGCGGCGGCGGATTCGTTCCGGCTATCCGCTCAGGGGCCCGGCCGTCGCGCAACTCGGCGAGCAGATCGGCGGCGACACGTGCGAGATCGGCGTTCGGCGTCGCCGCCCTCACGAAGGCCATTCCGGCTTCTTCTGCCTGTTCGCGCAGTTCGGTGTCGAGATCCCACACCACCTCGATGTGGTCGGCGACGAAACCGATCGGACACACGATCACGGCCGTGGTGCCGTTCTCGGCGAGCGACGAAAGATGGTCGCCGGCATCGGGTTCCAGCCACGGCACCTGCGGCGGGCCGGATCGGGACTGCCACACCTGGTCGTAGTCGTCGTATCCGGCCGCGGCCGCCACCAGACCGGAGGCATATGCCACCTGACGCTCGTAAAGCTCTGTGCCACAGCGAGACCGCGCGGCCAGCGGAATCGAGTGAGCGGTGAACACCAGGCGCGCGTCGCGCGGCACCGTCTCGGCTGCGTCGGTGATCGCGTCGGCGAACATCTGCACGAACAGCGGATGGTCGAAGTACTGACGCAATTTGATCAGTTGCGGTGCCGCGTCGCCCGCCGCCTGCCGTCCCCTGGCGATGTCCTCGACGTACTGTGTGCAGCTCGAGTAGCCGCCCCACGCCGACGTGGTGAACACCGCCGCGCGGCGCACCCCGTCGTCGCGCATGGCGGTCACGGCGTCCTCGACGTAGGGCTCCCAGTTGCGGTTGCCGAAGTACACCGGAACGTCGACGTAGGTGCGCAGCCGCTCGATCACCGCCCGGTTGATGCCGTTGATCGGTGAGACGCCGCCGAAATGCAGGTAGTGCTCGGCCACCGACGCCAACCGCTCACGCGGGATACCCCGCCCGCGAGTCACGTTCTCCAGGAACGGCATCACGTCCTCGGGGCGCTCCGGCCCGCCGAACGAGAGCAGCAGGACGGCGTCGAAGTCAATGCTCTTCGCGCAAGCGCTCATCGATGTCCATTTACCGCAGGTCCGTCACAGCAACTGCGTGCTTGCGCCGCCGTCGGCGTAGATCACGGTGCCGGTGGTGGCAGGCAGCCAGTCCGACAGCAGGGCGCACACGGTCTTTGCCACCGGGGTCGGGTCCTTCATGTCCCAGCCGACCGGCGCGCGCTGATCCCAGCCCTCCTCGAGCAACCGCATCTGCTCACCGGCCTCGACGCCGAGCGCGCCGCCGACGATCGCGCTCATCGCGAGCGTGCGGATCGGCCCGGCCGCGACGAGATTCGACCGCACACCGTACGGCCCGGCCTCCCGGGCGACGAAGCGGTTCACCGACTCGAGCGCACTCTTGGCCACGGTCATCCAGTTGTAGGCGGGCATCGCGCGGGTCGGATCGAAGTCCATGCCGACGATGCTGCCGCCGCGGTTCATGATCGGCAGCGTCGCCTTCGCCAGCGAGGCGTATGAAAAGGCCGAGATGTGAATGCCTTTGGAGACGTCCTCGTAGGGCGCGTCGAAGAACGGGTTGATGCCCATGCCCGATTGCGGCATGAAGCCGATCGAGTGCACCACGCCGTCGATCTTGTTGCCCTCGCCGATCACCTCTGTGATGCGCTCGGATAACGTGTCGAGGTGCTTCTCGTTCTGCACGTCGAGCTCCAACAGCGGCGCCGGGTTGGGCAACCGGTCGGCGATCCGCTGGATCAGCTTCAGCCGGTCGAACCCGGTCAACACCAGCTCCGCACCCGACTCTTGAGCGACCTTGGCGATGTGGAACGCGATCGACGAGTCGGTGATGATTCCCGTGACGAGGATGCGCTTGCCTTCGAGCAAACCGGTCATGTGAAAGTCCCTCTCTCTTGCGAAAAGATCTAGTGGCCCATACCCATGCCGCCGTCAACGGGGATCACCGCGCCGGCGATATAGCTGGCATCCTCGGACGCCAGGAAGCTGACCGCGCCGGCCACCTCCTCGGCGGTGCCCACGCGCTTGGCGGGTATGAAATCCAGTGCACCGGCCTGGATCCGTTCGTCGAGGGCCCGGGTCATCTCGGTGTCGATGTAGCCGGGCGCGACGACGTTGGCGGTGACGTTGGCCTTGGACAGCTCACGCGAGATCGAGCGGGCCATGCCGATCAGCCCGGCCTTGGCGGCCGCGTAGTTGGCCTGGTTGCCGATGCCCCACATCCCCGACACCGAGCCGATGAAGATGATCCGGCCGAACCGCTTGCGCTGCATGGTGCGTGAGGCCCGCTGCGCCACCCGGAACGCGCCGGTGAGGTTGGCGTTGATGACCTCTTCGAACCGCTCCTCGGTCATCCGCATCAAAAACGCGTCCTTGGAGATGCCGGCGTTGGACACCAGCACCTCGACCGGTCCCTGATGCTCCTCGACCTCTTTGAACGCGCGGTCGACGGCGGCGTTGTCGGTGACATCGCACACCACGCCGAACAGCCCCTCGGGGGCCCCCGAACCGCGGTGGGTGACGGCGACCTTGTGACCGTCGGCGGCGAGACGCTTCGCGATGGCAAGGCCGATGCCACGGTTACCGCCGGTCACCAGCACCGAGCGGGAGACGAAAGGCGGACGACCACCGGCCGATTCGGATTCGGCGGTCGCTCCGGTGTCATTGCTCGTCGCGTGCGCAGTCATGCCCGCCAACCTATCGCCTGCCCGCCATTCTTAAGAAATCGCCTTAGTGAAGTGCCGCGCTCACAGCGGTAGCCGTCGGTTGATCAGCAGGCTGGCCACGGCCGCCACGGCCGCGAACAGGGCGCCGAGCCGGAGCCAGCCGGTGGTCGCCTCACCGCGCACGGTCTCGTACCCGATCTGGTCCTGCAGGGTGTCGTAGACCTTGTTGAGTTCGTCGAGGTTGGACGCGGTGTAGGCCTCGCCGCCTGCGAGCTCTGCGATCTTCTCCATGCCCTCGTCGTCGACGGGCACCGGGACCCGCTCGTTGTTCACCTCGACCGACCCGTTCGGCGTGCCGAACGAGATCGTCGAGATCGGCACCCCCTGATCCTTGGCGGCCCGTGCCGCGGTGAACGCACCCTTCGGGTTGTCGGGGTTGTTCGGCACCGTCTCCTTGCCGTCGGAGAACAGCACGATGTGCGCGGGCGGCGGCGTATCGCCGCCACCGATGACAGCGCCGACGGTGGAGATCGACGACAGTGCGGTGAAGATGGCCTCGCCGGTCGCGGTCTTGTCGGCCACCTGAAGATTCTCGATCGCGCGCCGGCTCGCGTCGCGGTTGGTGGTCGGCGAAACCAGGACGTTGGCGGTCCCGGCATAGGCGATGACGCCGAGGTTGATGCCCGGCGTGAGCTCGTCGACGAACTTCTTCGAGGCCTCCTGGGCCGCGGCCAGGCGGCTCGGGTCGACGTCGGTGGCGCGCATCGACTGGGAGACGTCGATGGCCAGCACCACCACCGCGCGGTTGCGCGGAAGGCGTTGGTCGTGGGTGGGCCCGGCCAGCGCGATGGTGCAGAACAGCAGCGAGATCGCCAGCAGCGCCGCGGGAACGTGACGCAGTGGACTGGGCCGCTTGGGCGCGACGCTGTCGAGCAGCTCGGTGTTGGCGAAGCGCTGTAACCGCTTTCGCCGGGCGATCTGGGCGGCGGCGTACAACCCGGCCAGTGTCAGCAGGACCACCACGAACAGGAGGAACCACCAGATGTGCTGAAAACCCGTGAGCGATAGCGGTCCCAGCAGTGGAACTGTCATCTCAGATCGTCATCCCTTGCAAATCAGTTCGGCAGACGACGGTTGATGAATAAGGCCGCCAGCGTGGCCATCGCGAGGGCCAGCGTTCCCAGCCGCAGCCACCCCACGCTCGCATCGCCGCGGATCGTCTCGTAGCCGATCTGCTGCTGCAGGTTGGCGTAGACCTCTCGCAGCTGTTGAAGGCTCGACGCGGTGAACGCCTCGCCGCCGGACAGATCGGCGATCTTCTTGAGCATCTCGTCGTCGACCGGTACGGGCTGGCGCTGGTCGTTGATCTCGACGTAGCCGTACGGCGTGCCGAACGAGATCGTCGAGATCGGCACCCCCTGGTCCTTCGCGGTGCGGGCCGCGGTGTAGGCGCCCTTGGGGTTGTCCGGGTTCGACGGCACGGTCTCCTTGCCGTCGGAGAACAACACGATGCGCGCAGGCGGGGGTTCGTCGCCGCCGCCGATCACGGCCCCGACGGTGGCGATCGCCTGCAGAGCCGTGAAGATGCCCTCACCGGTCGCCGTGCGGTCGGCGAACTCCAGTTTGTCGATTGCGGCCTTGGTGGCCTCCCGGCCCGTGGTCGGCGACACCAGCACCGTCGCCGTGCCGGCGTAGGAGATCAAGCCCAGGTTGATTCCCGGGGTGAGTTCGTCGGCGAACTGTTTGGACGCCTCCTGGGCGGCGGCCATCCGGTTCGGAGCGACGTCGGTGGCGCGCATCGACTGCGAGACGTCCATCACGAGCATCACCACCGCGCGGTTGCGTGGAATGCGGACGTCGTGCGTGGGTCCGGCCATCGCCACCGTCAGCAACACCAGACCGATGACGAGCAGGATCGCGGGAAGATGCCGCCAGCGCGAAGGTCGTTTTGGCGCAACGCTTTCCAACAACTCCATGTTGGCAAACCGCAGCATCCGCCGATGCCGGGCCAGCTGGACGACCATGTAGAGCCCGACGATTCCGAGCACCGCGAGCAGGAACAGGAAGAACCAGGCGTTTTCGAAACCCGACAGCGTCATGGGTCCGAGCAACGGCAATGTCATGTGCGCCTAATCATCTCGATATCAGGCGTGGCCCGCCAGCGCGCCA
This sequence comes from Mycobacterium sp. 852002-51152_SCH6134967, assembly GCF_001667105.1. Taxonomy (NCBI): domain Bacteria; kingdom Bacillati; phylum Actinomycetota; class Actinomycetes; order Mycobacteriales; family Mycobacteriaceae; genus Mycobacterium; species Mycobacterium sp. 852002-51152_SCH6134967. The sequence goes on from NZ_LZIK01000071.1 coordinate 175,953, forward strand.
CGCCTGCGGTTGGCGACGAACCGGACGACGTCGGCGATCCAGTCGCGATCGGTGCGCAGCGTCAGCAGCGGCGCATCGCATCGCCGCAACGTCCTGGCCACCTCCGCGCGGTGCGCCGCGGCCGCCCGCTCGAAGTCGTCGCGCAACTGCTCGTCGATGGTGAACTCACGGGTCACCCCGGTCTCGGCGTCCTGCAGCACCACTTCGCCGACCGCGGGCAGTTCGACGTCGCGCGGGTCGAGCACTTCGATTCCGAGCACCTCGTGGCGCCCCGCGATCGCCCGCAGCGGGCGCATCCAGTTGATCGGACCGAGGAAGTCGCTGATGATCACCGCCATGCCGCGGCGCCGCTCGGGCCTGCGCAACGCGTCGATCGCGGCGGCCAGATCCCCGCGGACGCCGGCAGGCGCCTTGGGCATCGTCGCGATCGCGCGCAGCATCTCCTGCTCGTGCATCCGGCCCGACAGTGCGGGCACCCGCCGCACGGTGTCGCCGTTGGCGATGATCGCACCGATTCGGTTGCCGCCCCCGCTGTTGAGGAACGTGATCGCCGCCGCGGCGGCCACCGCGAGATCGCGCTTCTCGCAACCGGTTGTGCCGAAGTCGAGGCTGGCCGACATGTCGATCACGAGCCAGGTCTCGAGTTCGCGGTCGGCGATCATCTGCCGCACGTGCGGATGCGTGGTGCGCGCCGTGACCGACCAGTCCATCCGGCGCACGTCGTCGCCGGGCTGATAGAGCCGTGACTCCCCCGGTTCCGACCCCGGGCCGGGCAGCAGGCCGAGGTGGTCGCCGTGCAGCACGCCGTCGAGCTTGCGCCGCACGGTCAACTCGAGCTTGCGCAGCGCCGCGCTCAGCGCGGGGTCACGGATCTCGCCGCGCTTCAGCGACGGCAGATCAACGGAGCGTCGGGAACTGGTCACCGATTGCTGGCCGCACCAGCGGCGGCGGGCACGACGGGCGGCACCGAATGACCTTGCTGCGGAATGGCGTTCACCTGCGGCAGGGCCACGGTCTGCAGGATGCGGTTGATCACCGTCTCGGCCGAGATCTCGTCGGCCAACGCGTCGTAGGTCAACACCAACCGGTGCCGCAGCACATCGGGGATGACCTCGACGACATCCTGCGGGATCACGTAGTCGCGTCCCCGCACGAGCGCCAGCGCGCGCGACGCCGCGATGATGCCCAGCGATGCGCGCGGCGAGGCGCCGTAGGCGATCCACGCCTTCGCGTCGGGCATCCCGAACTTCTCGGGCTGACGCGTCGCGGTCACCACGCGGACGACGTAGTCGACCAGGGCGTGGTGCACGAAGTTATTGGCCGCCACGTCCTGCAGGCGCAGCAGGTCGCCGGGAGCGAGGATCTGCTTGGGCTCCGGCGGCTTGACGCCCATCCGGTAGATGATCTCCCGCTCTTCCTCGGGCGATGGGTAGTCGATGTTCAGCTTGAACAGGAAGCGGTCCCGTTGAGCCTCGGGCAGGGCATACACGCCCTCCTGCTCGATCGGGTTCTGCGTGGCCATCACCAGGAACGGTTGGGGCAATGGGAACGTCTTGCCGCCGATGGAGATCTTGCGCTCGGCCATGACCTCGAGGAGCGCCGACTGCACCTTGGCTGGGGCGCGGTTGATCTCGTCGGCGAGCAGGAAGTTGACCACGACGGGCCCGAGTTCGATGTCGAACTCCTCCTTGCCCACCCGGTAGATGCGGGTACCGACGATGTCGGTCGGCACCAGGTCGGGCGTGAACTGGATGCGCGCGAAGGTGCCGCCCACCACCTTGGCGAAGGTCTCGACGGCCAGCGTCTTGGCCACGCCGGGCACACCCTCGAGCAGTACGTGGCCCTTGGCGAGCAGACCGACCAGCATGCGCTCGACCAGTTGGTCCTGTCCGACGATGATGCGCTTGACCTCGAAGACGGCCCGCTCGAGCGTGTGGACCTCCTGCTGCAGACCGCCGTTCTGGGAAGCCGGGCTCGACGGTGCGGCGTGTGAGCCCTGGTATCCCTGTGCCGGTGCCTGGCCGGGGTAGCCTCCAGGCCCCTGCGACGGCCCACTCGGTGAGGTCATCAACGTTCCTTCCACATAACTCGCTGGTCAAAGCGGCGCAGGCCGGTCGCGGCCGCACGCTCGACGTCAACTATTCCAGGCACGGCAGAATCCGTCGACGTTGCCCGCCGATGAGCGCTTGCCCGAAGAGCTTTCAACAAAAGCCTTCAGGTTCGGCTCAGCTCCCGCTCAGGATTCGATGATGCGCGCCACATACGGCTGAAGGCCGGAGTGACGAACCGGGCCCACCGTGACCTTGCCCGCGCTGCCCGAGGACTCGAGCATCTGCCCACCGCCCAGGTAGATGGCGACGTGCTGACTGCCGCCGGGACCCCAGAACAGCAGGTCGCCGCGCTTGGCCTGCGACGTCGGCACCTTGCGGCCGGTGTCGTACTGGTCGCCGGAGTACTTCGGGATCAGCACCCCGACCCCGGCGAACGAGAACTGGGTGAAACCCGAGCAGTCGAACCCGACGGTGTTGGCCCCCGAGTCGATGCCCCGGCTCGGGCCGTTGGGCTTGCCGCCGCCCCATGAGTACGGCACGCCCATCTGTGAGGCGCCGCGACGGATGACGTACTCGATGGCCTGCGGTCCGCGCACCCGGCCCGGCGCGACACTCGCCGTCGCCGCCTCCGGTGGCGCGAGACCCAGGGTGGACAGGAACTTGCGACCCAGGCTCATCGTGGCTTCGGTGGCCTGAGCCGTCGCCGCGAGCGACGCGTTGGCGATCGCGAGGGGATCGCCAGGGGCGCCGGCGCTGATCAGTTTGGGCAGCGTCGGATCCCACTGACCGTCCTCGGGTGCGGACGTCGCCGGCGTCGCCAGCCCGACGGTGAGCGCGACGGTCGCCACCAGCAGCGCACAACCGCCCAGGAACCGAATCAGCTTGAAACGCAAAGTTTTCCTAACGTCTTTCGCTTCTGACCGCTCACCATTCGATGAGACGAGTCGCGTACGGGGTCATGCCGCTGGTACGCACCGGCGAGATCTTCACCACCGAACCCGTATAGGGCGCTTCGATCATCTGTCCGTCGCCGAGGTACAGCGCCACGTGCTGGCTGGCGTTGGGGCCCCAGAACAACATGTCGCCACGGCGCATCTGCGACGTCGGGACCTTGCGCCCGGCGTTGTACTGGGAACCCGAATAGTGGTCGAGCTTGATGCCGACGCCTGCGAACGCGTAGAGCATCAGGCCCGAGCAGTCGAAACCGACTGTGCCCGCGCCGGAGTCGATGCCGCGGCTCGGTCCGGCAGCGTTGCCGCCGCCCCACGAGTAGGGGACGCCCATCTGCGACATGGCGCGCTTGATCACGAACTCGGTCGCCTGCCTGCCGTAGACGCGGGGAATCGCGCCGTTGTTGAAGGCCGGCGCGGCGGCCGGTTGCGGAAGGATTCCCAGCGATTGCAGGAACTTGCGCCCGAGGTCCTGGGTCACCTGCGCCGAGGTCGACGCGATGCCGAGAACCGCGTTGATGATCGCGATCGGATCGCCGCTGACGAAGGCGCTGGGGATCGCCGGCAACGTCGGGTCCCACGGCGTGGCCCAGTTACCGGTGCCGGGGTCGACACCCTCCGGGGCGCGGTCCCAGTCGGGGCTTTTCGGCGTCGCGGCGGCCGCCGGTTGCGCGGCAGGACCCGCCGGTGACGCCGGCGCGGCCTGGGTACGCGCCTCGGCGAGCTTGGCCTGCGCGGCCTTGCGCTCGGCGGCCAGCTTGTCGAGCTGGGCCTGCTGGGACTTGAACGTCTCCTGCGCGTTGGTCAGAGCCGAAACCGCGGACTGCTGGCTGGCTTCGGCGTCGGCGACCGCCTTGTCGGCGTTCTGCTTGGCCAGCCGAGCCGCGGACTCGCGGTTGACCTGCTCGGTGCGGGCTCGCTGCAGATCGGCGATCACCTGCTGCGAGCTGATCGCCAGCGTCTGCCCCGCCGCAGCCGTCTTGATGACCTCGGCGGGATCGCCCGCGGTCAGGTACGAGTCCGAGGGGCCGTTGACGTATGTCGCGGCGGCGAAGGAGTTGAACCGCTTCTGCGCCTGCTCGATCGCGATGTTGGCGTGCTCGACGCGCTGTCGGCTCGCATCGACCTCACGCTGCGCGGCGTCCGCGTTATCCCGGGCGGTCTGCACGTCGACGATCGCCTTGTTGACGCTTTCCTGCTGCTGCTGAATCTCGGCGCCGAGATCCTGCAGCTTCTGATCGGCATCGGCGACGGCGGCGACCAGCGCGGCGAGGCTGTCGGGGCTGTCGGGTTGCGCGAGGGCCAGGCCGGGGGCGGTGGACAACATGGTTGCCACGATCAGGGCCGCGCAGAATCGTCCACACGGCCGCGTAGCGGATGCGCCAGGTGTGCGTCTCATCCGACTCAGTTCTCCTATGGCTTCAGGCGAACGTGCGGACACATTCGTCACGGTGACTGTGCTCATTTGTCACACGATGCACATCTACAACACAGTTACCGATTGCACCGTACGTCACATCTGACGCCAAAGAAACTTTAGTCGCGAATTACAAGTTTGTAATTGAAAGAAGTGTTATCGGGTCGTGACTTCGCCAATACCGGGGCATTCGGCGATCACCCCAAAACCGTTGGCGCAGTGGAGATTCAAGCGTTCTCGCGCGACGTGGAACGGTTGGCGCGAACCTGCAAAAGTCGCGTACCGATAACGGCGGCAACCACTCCCACAACGACCACAATCGTCAATGCAGTCCACGGAAAGTGCGTTGCCGTCAGCTCACTGAGGAAATTCTGCGAACCCTGGACCGGACCGCGCCCTTCGGCGACATCCTGGCCCGCCTCCAGTGTCATGCGGTCGAACGTCGTACTGAAGGTGCCCGAGTCCGTCGGGCTGAGCACCAGCACCGTCGACCCGGGAAACGCCTCGCCCACCTCGGTCGCGATATCGCGCAGTGGCGTGTCGATCGGCGGGTTCTGGTCCACGACGACGATCTTCAGGTCGATGCCCTTCTGCTGGGCCTCGGCGACCACGTCGGGCAGACCCGCGTTGTCGGGTGTGGGCGAGGCGCTCACCCCGTCGTCGCGGAGGTCTTCGATGACCAGATTCAGGCACGTGTCGACCGGCGTGGTCGCGGGGTCCATGCCCACGGGCCCGCAGACGTCGGGCGGTATGTAGGCCGGCAGATACGGAATCACATGCGGTCCGAACACAGAAGAACCGTACGTGATGGGTACTCAGCAGAGTGACAGCACGCGCTGCGGGTACGAGATTGAGAACCGACCCTGACCGTTTTGCAGGACAAGCGTACTGTTAGAGTTGTAACGCGGCCGTCACAGCCCGTCGGCTGCGAGAACTAGCCGGGAGTTGATGTGAGCAAAGGTAATACGGAAAATTCTTCCCCCAATTCTTTTGACGCCCGCGACACCCTGAAGGTCGGAGACAAGAGCTACGAGATCTACCGCCTCGACGCGGTGCCGGGTACCGACAAGCTGCCCTACAGCCTGAAGGTCCTTGCCGAGAACCTGCTGCGCAACGAGGACGGCGCCAACATCACCAAGGACCACATCGAGGCGATCGCCAACTGGGATCCCGAAGCCGATCCCAGCGTGGAGATCCAGTTCACCCCCGCGCGCGTGGTGATGCAGGACTTCACCGGTGTGCCGTGCATCGTCGACCTGGCCACCATGCGCGAAGCGATCGCCGACCTCGGCGGTGACCCCGAGAAGGTCAACCCCCTCGCCCCCGCCGACCTGGTGATCGACCACTCGGTGATCGCCGACCTGTTCGGCCGCGAAGACGCGTTCGAGCGCAACGTCGAGATCGAGTACGAACGCAACGGCGAGCGTTATCAGTTCCTGCGTTGGGGCCAGGGCGCCTTCGACGACTTCAAGGTGGTTCCGCCGGGCACCGGCATCGTCCACCAGGTCAACATCGAATACCTGGCCAGTGTCGTGATGGACCGCGACGGGGTGGCGTACCCGGACACCTGTGTGGGCACCGACAGCCACACCACCATGGTCAACGGTCTCGGCGTGCTGGGCTGGGGCGTCGGCGGCATCGAGGCCGAGGCCGCGATGCTGGGCCAGCCCGTGTCGATGCTCATCCCCCGGGTCGTCGGGTTCAAGCTGACCGGTGAGCGGCAGCCGGGCGTGACGGCCACCGACGTGGTGCTCACGGTCACTGAGATGCTGCGCCAGCACGGCGTGGTCGGTAAGTTCGTCGAGTTCTACGGCGACGGTGTGGCCGAGGTTCCGCTGGCAAACCGGGCCACGCTGGGCAACATGAGCCCCGAGTTCGGTTCCACCGCGGCCATCTTCCCCATCGACGAGGAGACCATCAGCTATCTGCGCTTCACCGGGCGCAGCGAGGAGCAACTGGCGCTCGTCGAGGCGTACGCCAAGGAACAGGGCATCTGGCACGACCCCAAGCGGGAGCCCAAGTTCTCCGAGTACATCGAGTTGGACCTGTCCGACGTGGTGCCGTCGATCGCCGGACCGAAGCGCCCGCAGGACCGCATCGCGCTCAACGAGGCCAAGGGGGCCTTCCGTCAGGACATCACCGACTACGTCGAAGACGGCGAATTCAACGGTGAGTACTCCCAACTCGACGAGGCGATCGACGAGACGTTCCCGGCCAGCGATCCGGTACGCAACACGTCGTTCCTCAACAACAAGAAGCCGCCGGCCCATGTCGCGAGCGCGGCGATCGAACCCAATGGCCGGCCGAGCAAACCCGTCACCGTGAAATCGGATGAACTCGGCGAGTTCGTGCTCGACCACGGCGCGGTGGTGATCGCCGCGATCACGTCGTGCACCAACACCTCCAACCCCGAGGTGATGCTCGGCGCGGCGCTGCTGGCCAAGAACGCGGTCGAGAAGGGTCTGGCCACGAAGCCGTGGGTGAAGACGACGATGGCTCCCGGCTCGCAGGTCGTCACCGACTACTACGAGAAGGCCGGGCTGTGGCCGTATCTGGAGAAGTTGGGCTTCTTCCTCGTCGGGTACGGCTGCACGACCTGCATCGGCAACAGCGGCCCGCTGCCCGAGGAGATCAGCGAGGCCGTTAACGACAATGACCTCGCCGTGGCGGCGGTGCTGTCGGGCAACCGCAACTTCGAGGGCCGGATCAACCCGGATACCAAGATGAACTACCTGGCGTCTCCGCCGCTGGTGATCGCCTATGCGCTCGCCGGCACGATGGACTTCGACTTCGAGGAGATGCCGTTAGGCCAGGACAAGGACGGTAACGACGTCTACCTGCGCGACATCTGGCCATCGCAGTCCGACATCAACGACACGATCGCCGAGGCGATCAGCCAGGAGATGTTCACCAAGAACTACGCCGACGTCTTCAAGGGTGACGAGCGCTGGCGCAACCTGCCCACCCCGGAGGGCAACACCTTCGAATGGGCCGAGGATTCGACCTACGTGCGCAAACCCCCGTACTTCGACGGGATGTCGGCCGAACCGGAACCGGTGACCGACATCAAGGGCGCGAGAGTGCTGGCGCTGCTGGGTGATTCGGTGACCACCGACCACATCTCCCCGGCCGGCGCCATCAAGCCGGGCACGCCCGCGGCGCAGTATCTCGACGACCACGGCGTAGAGCGTGCGAACTACAACTCGTTCGGCTCCCGACGTGGAAACCACGAGGTGATGATCCGCGGCACGTTCGCCAACATCCGGCTGCGCAACCAGTTGCTCGACGACGTCTCGGGTGGTTACACCCGCGACTTCACCAAGGACGGCGAGCAGGCGTTCATCTACGATGCCGCGCAAAACTATGCGGCGCAGGACATTCCGCTCGTCGTGCTCGGCGGCAAGGAGTACGGCTCGGGGTCGTCGCGTGACTGGGCCGCCAAGGGCACGCGGCTGCTTGGGGTGCGCGCGGTGATCACCGAGTCGTTCGAGCGGATCCACCGGTCGAACCTGATCGGCATGGGCGTGATCCCACTGCAGTTCCCCGAGGGTGAGACGGCGGAGTCGCTGGGCCTCGACGGCACCGAGACGTTCGACATCACCGGCATCGAGGAGCTCAACGAGGGCAAGACGCCGAAGACGGTGCACGTCACCGCCGCGAAGGAGGACGGCTCCAACGTCGAGTTCGATGCGGTGGTGCGCATCGACACCCCGGGTGAGGCGGACTACTACCGCAACGGCGGCATCCTGCAGTACGTGCTGCGCAACATGCTCGAGTCGCAGTAACGCGGGAAGGGACAACCGCGTTGCCCCGGGTCACCGACGACCACCTGGCGGCGCGTCGTCGGCAGATTCTCGACGGCGCCCGCCGGTGTTTCGCGGAGTACGGCTACGACAAGGCGACCGTGCGGCGGCTCGAGCAGACGATTGGGCTGTCGCGCGGCGCCATCTTTCATCACTTCCGGGACAAGGACACGCTGTTCTTCGAACTGGCCCGCGAGGACGCCGAGCGCATGGCCGATGTCGCCGCACGCGAGGGGCTGGTCCAGGTGATGCGCGACATGCTGGCCGCGCCCGAGCAGTTCGACTGGCTGGCCACCCGCCTGGAGATCGCGCGAAAGCTGCGCAACGACCCGGAGTTTCACCGCGGTTGGGCAGAGCGCTCCGCCGAACTGTCGGTGGCCACGACCCAGCGGCTGCGCATGCAGAAGCAGGCGGGCCGACTGCGCGACGACGTTCCCAGCGCCGTGCTGCAGACCTATCTCGACCTCGTCCTCGACGGCTTGGTCGCACGTTTGGCGTCGGGGGACGATCCCGAAAAGCTCAGTGCCGTACTGGACCTGGTCGAGGCGTCACTGCGGCAGCGACGCGACCAAGAGACCGCGCGGCAGGCCGACTAGCGGCGCCTGCTGCGGTGGTTCGGACCCCCACGACTGCGCATCGTCGTACCCGACTCACGCAGCATGCTGTGGATCGAACCATACGAGCGTCCCGTGGACGCGACCAGAGTACGGATGCTTGCCCCACCCTCGTAAGCACTCCGCAGCTCGTTCAGCAACTGGTCTCTCGACTTGTCCAGCTTTTTCATCAGCACCTCCCCGCTTCGATGCCCCGACGGATACCCAGCGTAGGAAGCGGTTACACACAGCGTTTGAAATTGACCAAACGCTTCGCGGAAAGGCCAGAGCTGATCAAGCCAACTCGATCAGGTCGCGATAATCCTCGGACCAGTAGTCCTCGGTGCCATCCGGCAGCAGGACCACGCGTTGCGGTTCGAGCGCCTCGGCGGCGCCGGGATCGTGGGTCACCAACACCACCGCGCCGAGGTAGCTTCGCAGCGCATCGAGCACCTGCTCGCGCGACGCGGGATCGAGGTTGTTCGTCGGCTCGTCGAGTAGCAGCACGTTCGCGGTCGACGCGACCAGGCCGGCCAGCGCCAGCCGGGTCTTCTCGCCGCCGGACAGCGTGCCCGCCGGCTGATCCAGCTGCGGTCCGCTGAACATGAAGGCGCCCAACAGCCCGCGCAGGTCCTGCTCGCCGGTGTCGGGCGCCGCGTGGCGGATGTTCTCCCACACCGTCGCGTTGTTGTCGAGGGTGTCGTGTTCCTGGGCGAAGTAGCCGAGCTTGAGGCCATGACCGGGTTCGAGTCGACCGGCGTCGGGCGTCTCGGTCCCCGCCAGCAGGCGCAACAGGGTGGTCTTGCCTGCGCCGTTGAGCCCCAGCACCACCACCCGCGAACCCCGGTCGATCGCCAGGTCGACGCCGGTGAAGACCTCGAGTGAGCCGTAGTTCTTGGTCAGCCCCTTGGCGACGAGCGGGGTGCGCCCACACGGCGCGGGGGTCGGGAACTTGATGCGCGCCACCTTGTCGGCGACGCGTTCCTCGTCGAGTGCGGCCATCATCCGGTCGGCGCGACGCAGCATGTTCTGCGCGGCAACGGCTTTGGTGGCCTTGGCCCCCATCTTGGCCGCCTGGGTGCGCAGCGCGGACGCCTTGCGTTCGGCGTTGGCGCGTTCGCGGCGGCGCCGGGCCTCGTCGGTCGCGCGGGCGTCGAGGTATTTCTGCCAGCCCATGTTGTAGACGTCGACCTCGCTGCGGACGGCGTCGAGGAACCACACCCGGTTCACCACGTCGGCCAGCAGATCGACGTTGTGGCTGATGACCACCAGGCCACCAGGATGGTTCTGCAGAAAGTCCCGCAGCCAGCCGATGGAGTCGGCGTCGAGGTGGTTGGTCGGTTCGTCGAGCAGCAGCGTCGTGCTCGATCCCGCACCACTGTCAGAGGCGGCGAACAGGATCCGGGCCAGCTCCACGCGCCGGCGCTGCCCGCCGGAGAGTGTGCGCAGCGGTTGAGTGAGGACCCGCTCCGGCAGCCCGAGGCTCGCGCAGATCCGGCCCGCCTCGCTCTCGGCGGCGTAACCGCCCAGTGCCGCGAACCGCTCCTCGAGCTGGCCATACTTTCGCACGGCCTTGTCGCGGGCGGCGTCGTCGGCGACTTCGGCCATCAGCAGCTGCTGCTTCTCGAGGTCGGCAAGCAGGGTGTCCAGGCCGCGCGCCGACAGGACCCGGTCCCTGGCGAGCACGTCCAGGTCGCCTTCCCTGGGATCCTGTGGCAGATAACCGATCTCGCCGTTGCGGATGATGTCGCCCGCATACGGCTCGCCCTCGCCGGCGAGGATGCGCATCGTGGTGGTCTTACCCGCGCCGTTGCGGCCGACCAGTCCGATCCGGTCGCCAGGCTGTACGCGAAGCGCAGTCCCGTCGGTGGACAGCAATGTGCGCGCCCCAGCGCGGACCTCGAGGTCCGTTGCGGTGATCACGCTGTGCTGTCCTTACTTGTCGTCGGTGAATGCGGGGGCCCGCTTTTCGGCGCGCGCCGCCACCGCTTCTTCGAAGTTGGCGGTGAGCAAACGGACGAACAGTTGTCCGAGACCCTCGGCTTGCATATGCCCTTCCAGGCTACCGGCGTCCAGTCCACTCCAAAGTGTGCGCTTGGTCAACTCGATTCCGGGCCGGGAGAACGCCGCAATGCGTTCCCCCATCTGGTAGCAAACCTCGAGCAGGTCCTCGCCGGGCACCGCGCGCGACACCAGGCCGATGCGTTCGGCCTCCGCGGCGTCGACGTCACGTCCCGTCAGCATCAGCTCGAACGCCCGCGACGTGCCGATGGCGCGCGGAAGCAGATAGGACAACCCCAGCTCGCTGGCGGTCAGGCCGTTGTTGATGCCGGCCGCGCGGAAGTAGGCACCGTCGGCTGCCACGCGGATGTCGCAGGCCAACGCCAGGCACAAGCCCCCGCCGATCGCGGCGCCGTTGACCGCCGCGATGACCGGCTGGTGCATTTTGCGCAGGGACAGGATGACGTCGTCGAGCACCTCCATCGAGCGCAGCGCGAACGTCGGCCGGGTCAACCCGTCGATGTGCGGCACGGAACCGGCCGACTTGTGATCCGCCCCTGAGGAGAACCCGCGGCCCGCGCCGGTGAGCACGACCGCCCGCACGGAGTTGTCGTAGGTCAGCTCGTCGAGCACCTTCTTGAGGGGAACCATGACGTCGAACGCCATGGAGTTCATTCGCTCGGGACGGTTCAGCGTGACCAACGCGATGCCGGGGCGCGGTCGGTCGACCAGGACGAAGCCGCCCTTGTGATCGTCGGTGTTGTTGTCTGCTCGCTCGCTCACGCATGCACGCTATCGCGTGCGGACATTCACTCCGGCTGACCGTTGTCCTGCGCGGCGATCGCCGCGTCGATGTCGAACTCCTTGACGCGCTGAACCAGTTCCTCCAGGGCGGCCGGCGGCAACGCGCCTGCCTGGTTGAACACCAGCTTGCCCTTCTTGAACGCCATCAGCGTGGGGATGGACCGGATGTCGGCCGCGGCGGCCAGCTCCTGCTCGGCCTCGGTGTCGACTTTGGCATACACCACGTCGGGGTGTTGTTCGGAGGACGCCGCGAACGTGGGCGCGAACGCCTTACACGGGCCACACCACGACGCCCAGAAATCCACCAGCACGATCTCGTTATCGTTGATGGTGTTGTTGAACTGTTCGGCAGTGATGTCTTGGGTAGCCACGTTGATTCCTAACGCTGATGGTCAGCTCTCTGTTCCCAGCCTACGGACGGATACCCAGTTCAGTGCGGCCACGCTCGAAGAATTCGGTGATCCGGGCCGCCAACGTGTCGACGTCATGTGTGGCGTCGAGTGGATACAGGGCGCCGAACGGCGCGTTCCAGAACGGACCCGTTCGCTGTTGCCACGGGCCGACGTATGCGTACGGCGTCGGATGGGTTTCGTCACCGGCCGAGACCCCGTAGTTCACCTCGTCTTCGACGGCGGCAACGTCGAAGTGTTCCGGCCACAGCGTCGGATGCTGCTCCGGTAAAACATGTTTCAACGCATACCCGCCGGCGTAGTGCGAACGCTGAAGCCACGCCGCGGCTTCGGGATCGAGCTCGAGATCGGCGTCGGTGGGCAACGGGTCGACGATTTGGTAGACGCCGTCCGGAGGGCCGGGCACCACACCGGCCACCTCCGCGATGGCTTCGACGCGGCCGGCCAGCGGAACACTTCCGTCCGGAAACACCAGGTCGGTACCGTGCACCGACAGGGGTAGGGCGACCGCGGCGAATCCGTCAGGCCGCACGGCGAGCCTGATCGTGCCCGCGGACCGGTATTGCGGGCCGGCGATCAGGCTTTCGGCCACCCCGCGCAGTTGGCGGCGGGTGGCCACGTAAGGGTGCGTCATATCGCATCGAGCGTACGGACGCCGCGCGCCGAACCCGACGCCGCCTGAGCTAGACCGTGAAACCGAGCGCGCGCAGCTGCTCGCGGCCGTCCTCGGTGATCTTGTCCGGGCCCCACGGCGGGTTCCAGACCCAGTTGATCTTCAGCTCGTTGACCAGCCCCGCCCCGACCAGCGCTGTGCGCGACTGGTCCTCGATCACATCGGTCAGCGGACAGGCGGCCGAGGTCAACGTCATGTCGAGCAACGCGACCTTGCCCTGCTCCCCCTGCTCGACGTTGATTCCGTAGACCAGGCCCAGATCGACCACGTTGATACCGAGCTCGGGGTCGACGACGTCGCGCATCGCCTCCTCGAGGTCGAACAACAGTTCCTCGTTGGGTACTGCGGTGTCACTCATCCTGCCTCCTGAAATCCTTCCGATGCCTGTGACAGTGCATCTTTGAAAGCCATCCACCCCAGCAACGCGCACTTGACCCGCGCCGGATACTTCGCAACACCGGCGAACGCGATGCCGTCCCCGATGACGTCCTCGTCGCCCTCGACGGTCCCGCGCGAGGAGATCATCTCGCTGAACGCGGCGACGGTCTTGAGTGCGTCGCCGACGCTCTGGCCGATCACCTGATCGGTCAGCACCGACGTCGAGGCCTGGCTGATCGAACAGCCCTGCCCGTCATAGGAGATGTCGACCACCTGCTCACCGTCGTCGGACAACGCCACCCGCAGGGTCACCTCGTCACCACACGTCGGGTTGACGTGGTGAACCTGCGCGCCGTAGGGCTCGCGCAATCCGCGGTTGTGCGGGTGTTTGTAGTGATCGAGGATCACTTCCTGATAGATCTGATCCAGCCGCACGTCAGTCCCTGCTGAAGAATTCGACGGCGCGGCGCACACCGGCTACCAACCGATCGACCTCGTCGGAGGTGTTGTACACCGCGAACGACGCCCGTGCGGTCGCGGCGATCCCGAACCGCCGATGCAGCGGCCACGCGCAATGATGACCGACGCGCACCGCCACGCCCTCGTCGTCGAGCACCTGCCCAACGTCGTGCGCATGCACGCCGTCGACGACGAAACTGACCGGCGAGCCCCGATTCTCCAGTGACGTCGGACCGATGATGCGCACGCCGTCGATCGCGGTCAGTCCCTCCAGCGCGGCCGCCACGAGCTCGGATTCGTGCGCCTCGACGGCGCCCATGCCGATCTCACGCAAGTAGCGCGCGGCGGCAGCCAACCCGACCACTTGCGACGTCACCGGCGTTCCGGCCTCGAAGCGCTGCGGCGCAGGCGCGTACGTCGTCTCTTCCATCGTCACGGTCTCGATCATCGAGCCGCCCGTCAGAAACGGTGGCATCGCGTTCATCAGCGCAGACCGCCCGTACAGCACGCCGATCCCGGTCGGTCCCAGCATCTTGTGCCCGGAGAACGCCGCGTAGTCCACGTCGAGCGCATGCAGGTCGACGGGCTGGTGCGGCACCGACTGGCAGGCGTCGAGCAGGGTCAACGCGCCGACGGCCTTGGCGTGCGCAACCAGCTCGCCAACCGGCGCCAGGGCGCCGGTGACATTCGAATGATGGCTGAACGCAACGAGTTTCACGCGCTCATCGAGCTGCAGCGAGTCCAGGTCGATGCGTCCGTCATCGGTGACGCCGTACCACTTGAGCGTGGCGCCCGTCCGGCGCGCCAACTCCTGCCACGGAACCAGGTTGGCGTGGTGTTCGAGTTCGGTCGTCACGATCACATCGCCGGGCCCGACGGCGTGATCGAACCGCGAGTCCCCCACCGCGTACGAGACCAGGTTGATCGCCTCGGTCGCGTTCTTGGTGAACACCAACTCGTCGGGATCGGCACCGACGAACGCCGCGATGTCGGCGCGGCCGTCCTCGTAGGCGTCGGTCGCCTCCTCCATCAACTGGTGCGCGCCGCGGTGCACCGCGCCGTTGGAGGTCACCAAGAACCCGCGTTCGGCGTCGAGGACCTGCACCGGCCGTTGCGAAGTAGCCCCGGAATCCAGATACGCCAACGTGTTTCCACCGCGCATTTGCTTCTTCAGGATCGGGAAGTCCGCGCGGACGGCGGTCAGATCGAGCGGGCGAACGGTGGCGGTCATGGCTAGGCCTCCGCGGCCGCCGTCTGCGTGAAGCGGACGTAGCCTTTCTCCTCGAGCTCGTCGGCGAGCTCGGGACCACCGGAGGTCACGATGCGTCCGTCGACGAACACGTGCACGAACTGCGGCTGGATGTAGCGCAGGATGCGGGTGTAGTGGGTGATCAACAGCACGCCACCGTTCTCGGTCTCGGCGTACCGGTTGACCCCCTCGCTGACCACCCGCAGCGCGTCGACGTCCAGGCCGGAGTCGGTCTCGTCGAGGATCGCGATCTTCGGCTTGAGCAGGGCCAGCTGCAGGATCTCGTGGCGCTTCTTCTCACCACCGGAGAACCCCTCGTTGACGCTGCGTTCGGAGAACGACTGGTCGATGTCGAGGTCGCTCATCGCCGACTTGACCTCTTTGACCCAGTGCCGCAGCTTCGGCGCCTCACCGCGCACCGCCGTCGCGGCCGTGCGCAGGAAATTCGACATCGACACACCCGGCACCTCGACCGGGTACTGCATCGCGAGGAACAGGCCCGCGCGGGCGCGCTCGTCGATGCTCATCTCCAGCACGTCCTGGCCGTCCAGCGTGATCGAACCGGACGTCACCGTGTACTTGGGGTGACCGGCGATCGCGTAGGACAGCGTGGACTTGCCGGAGCCGTTTGGTCCCATCACCGCGTGGGTCTCCCCCGACCTCACGGTCAGGTCGACACCCTTGAGGATCGGGATCTCGGTCTGCTCAGGGGTTTGCACCGAGACGTGCAGGTCTTTGACTTCAAGTGTGGTCATGATTGGACTGTTCTCGATTCCGTGATCGCTAGTTCTCGTTCGATTGCTTCGGTGAGGCGCTCGCGCACCGCGGGCACGGCGATCTTCGCGATGATCTCGTTGAAGAAGCCGCGCACCACCAAACGTCGCGCCTGATCCTCGGGGATGCCGCGGGCCCGCAGATAGAACAACTGCTCGTCGTCGAAACGCCCGGTGGCACTGGCGTGTCCGGCTCCGACGATCTCGCCCGTCTCGATCTCGAGGTTGGGCACCGAGTCGGCCCGAGCGCCGTCGGTGAGCAGCAGGTTGCGGTTCACCTCGAAGGTGTCGGTGCCGGTGGCCTCCGCGCGGATCAACACGTCACCGACCCACACGGTGTGC
The DNA here is from genome assembly GCF_001667105.1 of Mycobacterium sp. 852002-51152_SCH6134967. Taxonomy (NCBI): domain Bacteria; kingdom Bacillati; phylum Actinomycetota; class Actinomycetes; order Mycobacteriales; family Mycobacteriaceae; genus Mycobacterium; species Mycobacterium sp. 852002-51152_SCH6134967. Next base: position 191,856 of record NZ_LZIK01000071.1, read on the forward strand.
GCATCGGGCAGGTTGGATGCCGGATCACCCTGCAGCGCACCCTTGTACAGCACATCGGACTTGCAGTTCGGGTGGGCGTGGTCGACCAGCAGCCGCGACTCGAAGTGCTGGCCGTCGTCGGCGAAGTACGTGCCGAGCATCTTGGCGTCGCCGCCGGGCGCGGTGAAACGCACGTTCGCCGTCGTCCGCACCACGTCCCCGCCGAGCGTCACGTTGACGTGGCCGAGCACGGCGTCCTTGCCGAGGCGCGCGTGATGTGCGCTGACGTGGACGGTGTCGTCTGCCCAGTCGGCGATCCAGATCACCCCGAGGCCTGCCGAATCGCCGACGATGATCTCGACGTTGTCGGCGTAGGTCCCGCTGCCGCGCAGGTCCACCACGACGATCGCGCGGGAGAGTTCTTCGACGCGGATCTGCAGATGCCCGTAGGCGACCGCACCCTCGCCGGGACCGTCGATGTCGATCTCGATCGGTTCGGCGACCTCGGTGTCACGGCTCACCGTGACGATCGTCGCGCTGTCGAACGACGAGTACGCCTGTGCCGCAACGCGGTCGGCGGGCACGCCGCCCTGGCCGAGCCGCTCGTCGTCGCGGCCGACCGCCTCGATGGTGACACCGGGGCGCTCGCTCACGGTGATGCCGGCGCTACCGGAGGCGACCGCGGATCCGTCGTGCAGACCGCGCAGGCGCTTCAACGGCGTGAACCGCCAGATCTCGTCGCGACCGCCGGGAACCTCGAAGGCGTTCACGTCGAACGACGTGAAGATCTCGCCCTTGTTGAGTGCCGACCCGGCCGGTGTCCCCTCGATCGCAGTAATCAGATTCTGTGCCGTCACTATCCGACCGCGCCTTCCATCTGCAGTTCGATCAGCCGGTTGAGCTCCAACGCGTATTCCATCGGGAGCTCCTTGGCGATCGGCTCGACGAAGCCGCGCACCACCATCGCCATCGCCTCGTCCTCGGTCAGGCCGCGGCTCATCAGGTAGAACAGCTGATCCTCGCTGACCTTGGACACCGTGGCCTCGTGGCCCATCGTGACGTCGTCCTCGCGGATGTCGACGTACGGGTAGGTGTCGGAGCGGCTGATCGTGTCGACAAGCAGCGCATCGCATTTCACGCTCGACCGCGATCCGTGGGCGCCCTTGTTGACCTGGACCAGGCCGCGGTAAGAGGCCCGGCCACCGCCGCGCGCGACGGACTTGGACACGATGTTGCTCGACGTGTTCGGCGCCAGGTGCAGCATCTTGGCACCGGTGTCCTGGTGCTGACCCTCGCCGGCGAACGCCACCGAGAGCACCTCACCGCGAGCGTGCTCACCGGTCATCCACACTGCGGGGTACTTCATGGTGACCTTGGAGCCGATGTTGCCGTCGACCCACTCCATCGTCGCGCCGGCCTCCGCCCTGGCCCGCTTGGTGACCAGGTTGTATACGTTGTTCGACCAGTTCTGGATGGTCGTGTAGCGGCAGCGGCCGCCGGACTTGACGATGATCTCGACGACCGCCGAGTGCAACGAGTCACTCTTGTAGATGGGCGCGGTGCAGCCCTCGACGTAGTGCACGTAGGCACCCTCGTCGACGATGATCAGCGTGCGCTCGAACTGGCCCATGTTCTCGGTGTTGATCCGGAAGTAGGCCTGCAGCGGGATGTCGACGTGTACACCGGGCGGGACGTAGATGAACGAACCGCCCGACCAGACGGCGGTGTTCAGCGCGGAGAACTTGTTGTCGCCGGCCGGGATCACGGTGCCGAAGTACTGCTTGAAGATCTCCGGGTGTTCACGCAGCGCGGTATCCGTGTCGAGGAAGATGACGCCCTGCGCCTCCAGGTCCTCGCGGATCTGGTGGTAGACCACCTCGGACTCGTACTGGGCCGCGACACCGGAGACCAGCCGCTGCTTCTCCGCCTCCGGGATGCCCAGCTTGTCGTAGGTGTTGCGGATGTCCTCGGGCAGGTCGTCCCACGTGGCCGCCTGCTTCTCCGTGGACCGCACGAAGTACTTGATGTTGTCGAAGTGGATGCCCTCGAGGTTGGAACCCCAGTTCGGCATCGGTTTCTTCTCGAAGGTGCGCAGCGCCTTCAGCCGGATGTCGAGCATCCACTGCGGCTCGTCCTTCTTGGCGGAGATGTCACGAACCACCGCCTCGGACAGCCCGCGCTGCGCGCTGGCGCCCGCGACGTCGGAGTCCACCCAGCCGTAGCCGTACCGGCCCAGCGAGGCGATCGCCTCGTCCTGGCTGAGCGGTTCGCCTACCTTGTGGACCTCAGGTGTCGTCGTCATCTCGACGCTCCTTGTTTGTTAGTGGGGGCTGTTGGGGCTGAAGCACTGATCTTTTCGACCAGGGGTACGTGCGTGGTGCACGCGAAGTCGCCGTTGACGATGGTGGCGAGCCTCTGCACGTGGGTTCCCAGAATCTCCGCGAACGCCTCACGCTCGGTCTCACACAGCTCGGGGAACTCCTCCGCGACGTGTGAGACCGGACAGTGATGCTGACACAGCTGGATTCCGTGGATCGATCCAGGCGCCGGTGTCACCGAAGTCACACTGGTCGCGTAGCCGGCCTTGGTTAGCGCGTCGGCCACCCGGTCGGCTTTAGATACAACGTCATCGGGCCCCTCGGTTACTCCCGCGAGGATCCCGTCGATACGGCGCCGCGCGAAGGTCCGCACGGCGTCGTCGCCGCCGATCTCGCGCAGCTGACGAATGGCCGCCGCGGCCAGGTCGTCGTAGGCGTGGCCGAGCTTGGCACGACCCGCCGCAGTGAGCCGATACCGCTTCGCGGGCCTGCCGCGTCCGGTGTGCTGCCAGGCCGCTGCGGCGCTGGCCTGCGCGTCGCCGGCCTCGATCAAGGCGTCGAGGTGGCGACGCACGCCTGCGGCCGAGATTCCGAGCTGTTCGCCGATCTCACCGGCGGTGATGGGCCCAGATTCGAGCAGCAATTGCACGATCGCCCCACGCGTGTGGCGATCGGCTCCTGCCTCCGGACCGAATTTCACAACACTATTGTGACGGAATTCGGAAACCCCTGTAAAGCAAGGGCACCCTTAGCGTGACTTGAGCCATAACGCCGACGGTTACGCTGCTGAGGTGGCAGCCCGCCTCCCGTCGTTCAGCTCGTCGATCGCCCGTTGGCACGCCGACGAACCCCCGGTGGGATCACCCCTCAACGATGCCGAGGTCATCGCGCTGCGCCGGACCCGGCTGTTCGGAGCGGCCGGCACCGTCTTGATGGCGATCGGCGCGCTGGGCGTCGGGGCCAGGCCGGTGGTGCAGGACCCGACGTTCGGCGTGCGGCTGCTCAACCTACCCTCGCGCCTGCAGACCGTGAGCCTGACTATGACCACGACCGGCGCGGTGATGATGGCGCTGGCCTGGCTGATGCTCGGGCGGTTCACCCTGGGTGACCGGCGGATGTCGCGCAGCCAGCTCGACCGGCTGTTGTGGCTGTGGGTGCTGCCGCTGCTCATCGCGCCGCCGATGTACAGCCGCGACGTGTACTCCTATCTGGCGCAGAGCGAGATCGGCGTCAAAGGCCTCGACCCGTACCGGGTCGGCCCGGCCACCGGCCTGGGTCTGGACCACGTGTTCACGCTCTCGGTGCCGAACATGTGGCGCGAGACACCCGCGCCGTACGGGCCGCTGTTCCTGTGGATCGGTCAGGGTATCTCGGCGTTGACCGGTGAGAACATCGTCGCCGCCGTGCTGTGCCACCGGTTGGTCGTGCTGTTCGGCGTGGGCCTGATCGTCTGGGCGACCCCACGCCTCGCCCGGCGCTGCGGCGTCGCCGAGGTGAGCGCGCTGTGGCTCGGCGCCGCCAATCCGCTGCTGATCATGCATCTGGTCGGGGGCATCCACAACGAAGCGCTGATGCTCGGCCTGATGCTCGCAGGCACCGAGTTCGCGCTACGCGGGGTCGACGCCGCCGCACCGCTGCTTCCCAGGCCGTTGTCCTGGCCGGACGGCCGCGAGCAGTGGGCACGATGGTGGCCGCTGACGATGCTGTTGGTCGGCGTGGTGCTGATCACGCTGTCGTCACAGGTCAAACTGCCGTCGCTGCTGGCGCTGGGATTCGTGGCGATGGCGCTGGCCTGCCGCTGGGGCGGCACGGTCAAGGCGTTCTTCCTGGCCGGCGGGTCGTTGACCGCGGTGTCGGTGGTGGTGATGGCGCTGATCGGGTGGGCAAGTGGCCTCGGATTCGGCTGGCTCAACACGCTGGGCACGGCGAACGTCGTGCGTAGCTGGATGTCGCTGCCCACCCTGTTGGCCCTGGGCACCGGTCAGGTCGGCATCCTGCTGGGGCTCGGCGATCACACCACGGCGGTGCTGGGGCTCACCCGTGCGATCGGCGTGTTCATCATCGCGATCCTGGTGACCTGGCTGTTGCTGCTGGTGCTCCGGGGACGCCTGCATCCGGTGGGCGGGCTCGGCGTCGCGCTGGGTATGACGGTGCTGCTGTTCCCGGTCGTCCAGCCCTGGTACGTGCTGTGGGCGGTCCTGCCCCTCGCGGCGTGGGCCACCCGGCCGGCCTTCCGCAGCACGACGATCGTGGTGACGCTGGCCGTCGGCATCTTCGGCCCGACCGCCAACGGCGACCGTTTCACGGTCTTCCAGATTCTGCTCGCGACCGCGGCGAGCACGGTGATCGTCGTCGCGCTGTTTCTGCTCACCTACAACCGGCTGCCCTGGCGCAGCGTGGCGAGCCCGCCGCATGAACGACCGCCGCCACCGCAGCCACAGCCCGCGCGGCCCGACGCATACGCTGAGTCCCCGTGACCCACTCTGGATCCGGGGCGTCGTCCCCCGCCCCCGTACGCCTGCGCGGGGTCACGAAGCGCTACGGGTCGACGGTCGCGGTGTCCGAACTCGACCTGGAGGTAGGGGCCGCCGAGGTGTTCGCGCTGCTCGGGCCGAACGGCGCAGGCAAGACCACCACCGTGGAGATGTGCGAGGGCTTCATCAGGCCCGACTCCGGCTCGATCGAGATCCTCGGCCTGGATCCGTTCGGCGACAACGCCCGGTTGCGTGAGCGCATCGGCGTGATGCTGCAGGGCGGCGGAGGTTACCCGGCGGCCCGCGCCGGCGAGATGCTCAACCTGGTGGCGTCCTACGCGGCCAACCCGCTCGATCCGGCATGGCTGATGAACACCCTCGGACTGACCGAGGCGGCCCGCACAACCTACCGGCGGCTGTCCGGTGGCCAGCAGCAGCGGTTGGCGCTCGCCTGTGCGGTGGTCGGCCGCCCGGAGTTGGTGTTCCTCGACGAGCCGACCGCGGGTATGGACGCCCATGCCCGAATCGTGGTGTGGGACTTAATCGATGCGCTGCGTCGCGACGGCGTGACCGTGGTGCTGACGACCCATCAGCTCACCGAGGCCGAGGAGCTGGCGGATCGCATCATGATCATCGACCACGGCGTGCCGGTGGCCACCGGTTCGCCCGAGGAGCTGATGCGCAGCGGCGCCGAGAACCAGTTGCGCTTCCGCGCGCCGCGCATGCTCGACCTGTCGCTGCTGGTTTCCGCACTGCCCGAGAGTTACAAGGCAACCGAGACCGCCCCTGGCGAATACCTGGTGGAGGGCGCGATCAACCCGCAGGTGTTGGCGACGGTGACGGCGTGGTGCGCACGTCTGGACGTACTGGCCACCGATATGCGCGTCGAACAGCGCAGCCTCGAGGACGTGTTCCTCGACCTGACCGGGCGGGAGTTGCGGCCGTGATGACGAATCGCTTTGCGCCGGGCACCTTCACACCCGATCCGGGACCGGCGACCGTGCAGAAGATGCTCGCCGCACAGTTCGGCCTGGAGCTGCGGCTGCTGCTGCGCAACGGCGAACAGCTCCTGTTGACGATGTTCATCCCCATCACCTTGTTGGTGGGCTTGACAGTGCTGCCGCTGGGGTCGTTCGGGCCGGACCGGGCGGCGACGTTCGTACCCGCCATCATGGCGCTGGCCGTGATCTCCACCGCGTTCACCGGTCAGGCGATCGCCGTGGCATTCGATCGCCGCTACGGGGCCCTCAAACGCCTTGGCGCCACGGCGCTTCCGGTGTGGGGCATCATCGCGGGCAAGTCGCTGGCGGTGGTGGCGGTCGTGTTCCTGCAGGCGATCGTGTTGGGCACCATCGGGGTGGCGCTCGGCTGGCGACCGCACCTGGCGGGGCTAGCGCTCGGCGCAGCGGTGATCGCCTTGGGCACAGCGGTTTTCGCAGCGCTGGGCCTGCTGCTCGGCGGCACTCTGCGCGCCGAGATCGTCCTGGCCTTGGCGAACCTGCTGTGGTTTGTCTTCGCGGGGCTCGGCGCGCTGACGCTCGAGGGCGGCATGGTGCCGTCCGCCGCGCAGTGGGTGGCCCGGTTGACGCCGTCCGGCGCCCTCACCGAAGCGCTGACCCGGGCGATGACGTTGTCAGTGGACGGGTTCGGCCTGCTGGTGCTCGCGGTCTGGGGCGCCGTCGCCGCGCTGTGCGCGCTGCGCTGGTTCCGCTTCACCTGAAGCCAACAGCGGCAGCAGGTATTCGAGCTGTCCGACCTCTTCGATGTTGTGCTTCACCCACGCGCGCATCTTGTCCGCCGGGAACCGTCGGCGTACGACGCTGTTGACGACAGAGAAAAGCGGCGCGCGCGCGCCGAGATCCATCACCGTCACGTAATGGGCACCGTCGGCGCCCGCAGACCAGGTGTGCTCGAGCTGGAAGATCGCAATTCCCGCAACCCGTTTGACCAGTCGGATACCGGTCTCGTCGAGCTTCTCGACCCGCGCGACCTCGTCGATCCGGTACTCGGGTCGACCGCCGAACGCCTCGACCATGCGGAAACGCGCACCGTCGGCCGCTCCACCTCCTGGCGCCGGACGCGCCAGTGCCCAATGGATGTGATCGATCGGATGCCAGGCGAGATAGCGGTCGATCACCTCTCCCCCGTACACCATCGTTTCGCCCAGGTGCGTGAACCAGTCCAGCAGCATCGCCGGGGTGACGCCGGCCAACGGCCGGTGGTCGATGGTGATGCGGCGCCTGCCGTGGCGATGGTCGAGATACTGCACCGTCGCGGTGTCGACGGAACGCAACGGATAGAGCACCGGACGCACCATGAGACCCTCCTAAGATACGGAAGCGTTTCTTGAGCATCATGCTAAGCTCCCGCGATAAGATACGCAAGCGTTTCCTGGAAGGATTGTCGGATGCCGCGTCGCCGCGGACAGGAACTCGACGCCGCTATCCGTGACGCCGTGCTCGACGTGCTCGTCCGGCACGGTCCGGCCGGCGTCACGATGGAGGCCGTCGCCGCGGCAGCCGCGACGAGCAAACCCGTGCTGTACCGGCGCTGGCCGGACGCCACCGCGCTGCTCCGAGACACCCTGCTCGACATCGCCACCGACGCGATTCCGCACGACGACACGGGCAGTTACCGCGGCGACATGCTCGCCGTGTTGGCTGGGTGGGCCGCGTTGTTCACCGGTCCTCGGGCACCGGTGATTCGGGCCGCGATTGCGGCGGGCGCGCACGATCCGGACATCACCGAGGCCTTCCGCAACGGCGTCATCGGCTGGCGAAAGGAGGAAATGGCCGCACTGCTGGCGCGTGGCATCGCCCGCGGCGACGTGCGCGCCGACGTTCCCGTGGAGCTCGCCCGCGAATTGGGGCAGAGCGTGCTGTGGCATCGGCTGCTGATCACCGGCGACCGCATCGACGACGATCTGGTCGTGCAACTGGTCGATGAGGTGCTGGTGCCGTTCGTGTCGCCGCGGTAGCCGCTCACCCGCTACTACGGCTTGTAGTTGCGCTGCTCTACCATCGGAACCGTGCGACGCGCCTTTTTGCGGCTGGTCGATCTGCTGCCGCTGCCGAGCCTGCGGGCCCAGCGCGTCATCGCCTTCCTCGTCATCCTGACCCAGGGCGGGATCTCGGTGACGGGTGCCATCGTCCGCGTCACCGCGTCGGGGCTGGGCTGTCCGACCTGGCCGCAGTGCTTTCCGGGCAGTTTCACACCCGTACCGGTCGCCGAGGTGCCGGTGGTGCATCAGGCCGTCGAGTTCGGCAACCGGATGGTCACCTTCCTCGTCGTGCTCACCGCGGCGGCGGCCGTGCTTGCCGTGACGCGGGCCCGTCGGCGCCGCGAGGTGCAGGTCTACGCGTGGCTGATGCCGGTGTCGACCGTGGTTCAGGCCGTGATCGGCGGCATCACGGTGTTGACCGGGCTGCTGTGGTGGACAGTCGCGATTCACCTGCTGGCGTCGATGACGATGGTCTGGCTGTCGGTGCTGTTGTTCGTCAAGATCGGCGAGCCGGACGACGGGGTCCTCGTCCGGCGGGCGCCAAAAGCGTTGCGGCAGCTGGCCCTCCTCAGTGCCGCGGCCCTGGCCGCTGTGCTGGTGACGGGCACGCTGGTGACCGGCGCGGGCCCACATGCCGGCGACAAGAGCGTGGACCGCACGATCCCCCGCCTCGAGGTCGAGATCACCACGCTGGTGCACGCTCACTCGGCGCTGATGGTCGCCTATCTGTCGCTGCTGATCGGCCTCGGTTTCGGGCTGCTTGCGGTGCGCGCACCCCGTCCGGTCCGGCTGCGGCTGTATGTCCTCGTCGCCCTGGTGGTGGGTCAGGGCCTGGTCGGCACGGTGCAGTTCTTCACCGGCGTGCCCGCTGCATTGGTGGCCGTGCACGTCGCGGGCGCCGCGCTCTGTACCGCCGCGACAGCCGCGCTATGGGCGTCGATGCGAGAGCGGGCCAAGCCCGAACCGGTCGAGCGCTGATTCGACGGCGACGACGAACTCGCGCTGCTGTCGGCCTCTGGTCGTTTCGTCCAGCTGCATCCAGCCCAGCGACGGTTCGACGAGTTCGACTTCCAGCACGCGCGGGTCCGCGCGCCCGCCGATGACGTCGACGCGCGCGTAGAGCAACTCCTCCGGGGAGAGGTCGAGGTGCGCAGCCGCCGCCGCAAGTGCCTGGTGCCCGACGTCCCAGACCTCGAAATCGGGATCGGCGGGGCTGAGGGACTCCTGTGCGTAGGTGCCCGACTCGTCGAACGGAGGCGCCTCGCCGGGGCGCTGCAGGATCGGGCCCTTCCTGAAGGCGTGCGACTGCGCGCCGCCGATGAACACCAATGCGGTCTCGCCGTCTTCGATGCCCGGGTCGTAGGGCTGGATCAATACGGTCCGACCGGCCGCCAGCAACCGGTCGGCATGGCGCCGCGCATCCTCCCGATTCGAAAAGCGAAGGGTGTCAACCGATCCCACGCCGACAGCAGGTTTCACCACGACTTCGGCACTGTTCGGCAGCCTCACCGCGTCGCCGGGGTCGAAGAATCGGCCCGGGACCGTCGGCACACCCGCTGCCGCCAGGTCGGCCAGGTAGCGCTTGTCGGTGTTCCAGGGCACCACCCTGGCCGGGTTCAGCAGGTTGCGGACCCGTCGCGCCCAGGACAGGAACTCGTCGAGCCGATCGATGTAGTCCCACGTCGCCCGCAGGATCACCAGATCTGCCCTCAAGGTCGCCGGGTCATCCCAGGACATCCAGCGCGCGTGGAGTCCGTGCTTTCCCAGGGCCGCGACCAGGCCGGCGTCGTCGCCGTCCCCCTCCGGCAGTGCGGGGCATCCGGCCAACACGATGCGCGGATGGAACACGTCGGGCCGCGCAAGCTTCATAGTTGGCACGATAGAACCATGCATGCCATCGAAGTCGCCCAGACCGGCGGACCCGAAGTCCTCACCTACGTCGAGAAAACACAGCCCACGCCGGGCCCCGGGGAGGTGCTCATCAAGGCCGAGGCCATCGGCGTGAACTTCCTCGACACCTACTTCCGGTCGGGCCAGTACCCGCGGGAGACGCCGTTCATCGTCGGCAACGAGGTGTGCGGCACCGTGGCGGCGATCGGCGAAGAAGTCGCCGCGCTGAAGGTCGGCGATCGCGTCGTCACCGCTCAAGCCAACGGGGCCTATGCCGAATACAGTCTCGCCCCAGCTGATTTCGTGGCCTACGTACCCGAAGGCGTGGCTCCCGACGCGGCCGCCGCATCCCTGCTCAAGGGTATGACGGCGCACTACTTGATCAAGTCGCTGTATCCGGTACAGCAGGGCGACTCGGTTCTGGTGCACGCGGGCGCGGGCGGCGTCGGGCTCATCCTCACCCAATGGGCGACAAGCATGGCGGTACGCGTGATCACCACCGTCTCGACGCCGGAGAAGGCGGAGCTGTCGCGTCAGGCGGGTGCGGTGCACGTGCTCGACTATCCCGACGATCCGGCCGCGTTCGGCGCCGAGATCAAAGACATGACCGACGGTGGCGTCGCAGCCGTGTACGACGGGGTGGGAGCGGCCACGTTCGAAGCCAGCCTGGCCAGTCTCAGGGTGCGGGGCACGTTGGCGTTGTTCGGCGCTTCGAGCGGACCGGTGCCGCCGTTCGACCCGCAGCTGCTCAACGCCGCGGGCTCACTGTTCCTGACCCGTCCGACACTCGTGCACTACACCCGCACGGCCGACGAATTCGCCTGGCGTGCGGGCGAACTTCTCGATGCGATCGCCTCGGGCACGCTGACGATCACGGTCAGTGAGCGCTACCGGCTCGCCGATGCCGAGCAGGCGCACCGCGACCTGCAGGGCCGCAAGACGGTCGGTTCGGTGGTGCTGGTGCCCTAGGGCTAGAAAACGGTGGGCAGCGCCAGGACGGAGTCGACCGCCAGGGCCAGGAACACCACGGCGAGGTAGTTGTTCGACTGCAGGAACAGCCGCAGCGGCTTGACCGCCTCGCCGCGACGCACGCCGTTGTAGAGCTGGTGCGCCATCACCAGGAACCATCCGCCCGCCAGCAGCGCCACCGCCGCGTACAGCCAGCCCGTGACGGGCGTCAGCGCGAGCGTCGCGGCCACCGTCAGATACGTGTAGATCAGGATCTGCTTGGTGACCTGGCGTTCGGTGGCGACCGCGGGAAGCATCGGGACGCCCGCGGCGCGGTAGTCCTCCTTGTAGCGCATCGCCAGCGCCCAGGTGTGCGGCGGAGTCCAGAAGAAGATGATGGCGAACATGACCAGCGCGGGCCAGGCGATCGTCCCGGTGACCGCCGACCAGCCGATCATCACCGGCATGCAGCCGGCCGCGCCGCCCCACACCACGTTCTGCGAAGTGCGGCGCTTGAGCAACAGCGTGTAGACGAGCACGTAGAACGCGATCGTCGCGCCGGCGAGATGGGCCGACAGCATGTTCGTCGTCCACCACAGCCAGAAGAACGACGCGACGGACAGGGCCAGCCCGAAGATCAGCGCGTGACTGCGCGGAACCGTGGCACGCGCCAGCGGCCTGCGCTCGGTGCGCTTCATGACCTTGTCAATGTCGGCGTCGGCAACGCAGTTCAATGCGTTGGCGCCCGCCGCGGCCAGCAGTCCGCCGAACAGGGTGTTCAGAATTAGGAGCGGATCGACCGTGCCCCGGCTCGCCAGCAGCATGGCCGGGATCGTGGTGACCAGAAGCAGTTCGATGACGCGCGGCTTGGTCAGTGAGACGTAGCCGAGGAACTTGTCGCGAATCCGAATCTGCGCCCCGTCGACGAGGTGCACGTCGCGAACTCTCACGCAGTTACTCCTGTCGAAATGGTCCCAGCGCGCGGGCATCTACTACAGACGATGGTAGACCGCACGCCAACACAGGCCTAATCCTGCCCAGGCATCTCGCGCCAGCAGCCTGCATTGGACGACCGTCCCGCACTAGGGTGGTTGAACGTGCAGCTGAGAAATGCTCTATGCCGACCAGGAGTGCGCCTGTGACCACACTCGAAGAAATCTCCGCGCTGACCCGCCCGAACCACCCCGAGGACTGGACCGAATTGGACTCGGTGGCGGTCGACACCGTCCGGGTGCTGGCGGCCGACGCGGTGCAGAAGGTCGGCAACGGCCACCCGGGAACGGCGATGAGTTTGGCGCCGCTGGCCTACACGCTTTTCCAGCGCCAGATGCGCCACGACCCCAGCGACGTGCACTGGCTCGGCCGCGACCGCTTCGTGTTGTCGTGTGGTCATTCCAGCCTGACCCTCTACATTCAGCTCTATCTCGGCGGATTCGGGCTCGAGCTGGACGACATCGAAGCCTTGCGGACGTTCAAGTCCAAGACCCCCGGCCATCCGGAGTTCCGCCACACCGATGGCGTGGAGATCACCACCGGCCCGCTCGGGCAGGGTCTGGCATCCGCGGTCGGTATGGCGATGGCCTCGCGCTACGAGCGCGGTCTGTTCGATCCCGACGTGCCGTGGGGTGAGAGCCCGTTCGACCACTACATCTATGTGATCGCCTCCGACGGTGACATCGAAGAAGGCATCACCAGCGAGGCGTCGTCGCTGGCGGGCACGCAGCAGCTAGGCAACCTGATCGTGTTCTACGACAAGAACCAGATCTCGATCGAACACGACACCAATATCGCGCTGTCCGAAGACGTCGCGGCCCGCTACCGCGCCTACGGCTGGCACGTGCAGGAGGTGGAGGGCGGCGAGAACGTCGTCGGCATCGAACAGGCCATCGTCGAGGCGAAGAAGGTCACCGACAAACCGTCGTTCATCGCGCTCCGCACGATCATCGGCTACCCGGCGCCCAACAAGATGAACACCGGCGACGTGCACGGTTCGGCGCTCGGCGAGGAGGAGGTCGCGGCCACCAAGAAGATCCTCGGCTTTGACCCCGACAAGACCTTCGAGGTGCGGCCCGAGGTCATCGAGCACACCCGCAAGCTGGTGGATCGCGGCAAAGAGGCACATGCGAAGTGGCAGATCGACTTCGACGCATGGGCCGAGCGTGAGCCCGAGCGCAAGGAACTGCTGGACCGGCTGCTGGCTCAGAAACTGCCCGACGGCTGGGATTCGGACCTGACCTATTGGGAGCCGGGCTCCAAGTCGTTAGCCACCCGCGCCGCGTTCGGCCAGGTCCTCAACGACGTCGCGCCCAAGCTGCCCGAGTTGTGGGGCGGTTCGGCCGACCTTGCGGGCAGTAACAACACCACGATCAAAGGCGTGAATTCGTTTGGCCCGCCGTCCATCTCGACCGACGACTTCACGGCCGACTGGTATGGCCGCGTGCTGCACTTCGGCGTCCGCGAACACGCGATGGGCGCGATCCTGTCCGGCATCGTGCTGCACGGCCCGACCCGCGCGTTCGGTGGCACGTTCCTGCAGTTCTCCGATTACATGCGGCCCGCCGTGCGACTTGCATCGCTGATGGACATCGACACCATTTACATTTGGACCCACGACTCGATCGGTCTCGGTGAGGACGGCCCGACCCACCAGCCGATCGAACACCTGGCGGCGCTGCGCGCGATCCCGAACCTGTCCGTCGTACGACCGGGCGACCCCAACGAAACGGCATTCGCCTGGCGCAGCATCATCGCCCGCGGCAACGGCAGCGGTCCAGTCGGTTTCATCCTGACCCGCCAGGGCATCCCAGTGCTGGAGGGCACCGACGCCGACGGGGTGGCCCGCGGCGGCTACGTCCTCGGCGGCGGAAATCCCGCCGACGACGCGGACGTGATCATCATCGCGACGGGCTCCGAACTACAGCTGGCGGTGGAGGCGAGAAAGCAGCTGGCGGAAAAGGACATCACGGCATACGTGGTGTCGATGCCGTGTGTGGAATGGTTCGAGTCGCAACCGCGCGAGTACCGCGATTCGGTTCTGCCGCCGAGTGTTTCGGCGCGCGTGGCGGTCGAGGCGGCCGTCGCGCAGAGCTGGTACAAGCTCGTCGGCGACACCGGGGAGATCGTCTCGATCGAGCACTACGGCGAATCCGCCGATCACAAGACGTTGTTCCGTGAGTTCGGGTTCACCCCCGAGGCCGTGGTGGCCGCCGCGGAGCGATCGATAGACAACTGAGGTCTAGGAAAGGCACAGCTATGGCTCAGAATCCGAATCTCGCGGCATTATCCGAGGCAGGCGTGTCGGTGTGGCTCGACGATCTGTCGCGCGACCGACTGCAGACAGGAAATCTGCAAGAGCTCATCGACACCAAGAGTGTCGTCGGGGTGACCACCAACCCGTCGATCTTCCAGTCCGCACTGTCCAAGGGACACGCCTACGACGATCAGGTGAACGAACTGGCCGAGCGGGGCGCGGACGTGGACGCCACGATCCGCACCGTCACCACCGACGATGTCCGCAACGCCTGCGACGTATTGGCCAAGCAGAATGAGCTTTCCGACGGAGTCGACGGCCGGGTGTCGATCGAGGTGGACCCGAGGGTCGCGCACGACACCGACAAGACCATCCTGCAGGCGATCGATCTGTGGAAGACCGTCGACCGGCCGAATCTGCTGATCAAGATCCCCGCCACCATGACGGGCCTTCCCGCGATCACCGCGGTGATCGCCGAAGGCATCTCGGTCAACGTCACGCTGATCTTCTCCGTGGAACGCCACCGACTGGTGATGGACGCCTACCTCGAAGGCCTGGAGAAGGCCAAGGAGGCCGGCCACGACCTGTCCAAGATCCATTCGGTCGCTTCGTTCTTCGTGTCCCGGGTGGACACCGAGATCGACAAGCGCCTGGAGAAGATCGGATCGCAGGAGGCGCTGGATCTGCGGGGTAAGGCCGGTGTCGCCAACGCGCGACTCGCCTACGCCGCATACGAAGAGGTGTTCGTCGGGGGCAAACGGTACGAAGCGCTCAAGGGTGACGGCGCCCGTGTGCAACGTCCGCTCTGGGCTTCCACGGGCGTGAAGAATCCGGAGTACTCGGACACCTTGTACGTCACCGAGTTGGTGGCCCCGAACACGGTGAACACCATGCCGGAGAAGACGATCGACGCGGTCGCCGAACACGGCGTGATCACCGGCGACACCGTGACGGGCACGGCCGATGAATCGCAGGCGCTGTTCGACAAGCTGGCCGACGTCGGTATCGACCTACCCGACGTGTTCCGGCTCCTCGAGGACGAGGGTGTGGAGAAGTTCGAGAAGTCGTGGCTCGAGTTGCTCGAGGCGACGCAGGAACAGCTCGACGCCGCCAAGAAATGACGGGCTGGGTGAATCCGCTTCGCGACAAGCGCGACAAGCGGATGCCGCGGATCGCGGGGCCCTGCGGGATCGTCATCTTCGGCGTCACCGGCGACCTGTCGCGTAAGAAGTTGATGCCGGCGATCTACGACTTGGCCAACCGCGGCCTGCTGCCTCCGTCCTTCTCGCTGATCGGATTCGCCCGAAGGGACTGGGCCGACGAGGACTTCGGTGAGGTGGTCTACGAGGCGGTGAAGAAGCATGCCCGCACGCCGTTCCGGCAGGAGGTGTGGGACCGCCTGGCCGAAGGCTTCCGGTTCGTGCAGGGCACGTTCGACGACGATGCGGCGTTCGGCCGGCTTGCCGAGACCCTCGAGAAACTCGATGCCGAACGCGGAACGGGCGGCAATCACGTTTTCTACCTGTCCATTCCACCGAAGGCGTTCCAGCCGGTGTGCGAGCAGCTGCACAAGTCGGGGCTGGCCAACCCACAGGAGGGTCGCTGGAGCCGGGTGGTGATCGAGAAGCCGTTCGGCCACGACCTGGCGAGTGCGCAGGAACTCAACGCGGTCGTCAACAGTGTGTTCCCCGAGGAATCGGTGTTCCGCATCGACCACTACCTCGGCAAGGAGACCGTGCAGAATATCCTCGCGCTGCGGTTCGCCAACGAGTTGTACGAGCCGATCTGGAACAACAACTACGTCGACAGCGTGCAGATCACGATGGCCGAGGACATCGGGCTCGGCGGCCGCGGAGGCTACTACGACGGAGTCGGTGCCGCGCGCGACGTCATCCAGAATCACCTCCTGCAACTGCTGGCTCTGACCGCCATGGAGGAGCCGGTCAGCTTCGGCCCCAAGGAACTACAGATCGAGAAGATCAAGGTGTTCTCGGCCACGCGGCCGATGCAGCCGCTGAACGAGACCACCGCGCGTGGGCAGTACGCCTCGGGCTGGCAGGGCAGCGAGAAAGTGGTGGGCCTGCTCGAAGAGGAAGGCTTCTCGGAGGATTCGAAGACCGAGACCTACGCGGCCATCGCCCTAGAGGTCGACACCCGGCGGTGGGCCGGTGTGCCGTTCTTCCTGCGCACCGGAAAACGGTTGGGGCGCAGGGTCACCGAGATCGCGCTGATCTTCAAGCGGGCGCCGCACCTGCCCTTCGACAAGACCATGACCGAGGAACTCGGCCAGAACGCGTTGGTGATCAGGGTCCAGCCCGACGAGGGCATCACGATTCGGTTCGGCTCCAAGGTGCCCGGCAGCGCCATGGAGGTCCGCGATGTCAACATGGACTTCTCCTACGGGTCGGCGTTCGCCGAGGACTCCCCAGAAGCCTATGAACGGCTGATCCTCGACGTGCTGCTCGGTGAACCCTCGCTGTTCCCGGTGAACAGAGAGGTCGAATTGTCCTGGGAGATCCTCGATCCGGTGCTGGACTACTGGGCCGCGCACGGTAAGCCCGAGGCCTACGAATCGGGTACCTGGGGCCCGGCCTCGGCCGACGAGATGTTGCACCGCATGGGTCGGGAATGGAGGCGGCCATGATTGTCGACCTGCCGGACACGAACACCAACGACATCAACAAGAAGATCACCGGTCTGCGCGAGGAGGGCGGTGCGATCACGCTGAGCCGGGTGCTCACCCTTGTGGTCTCGCTCGACTCCGACGAGCTGCTCGAAGAATCCATCGAAGCCGCCAACTTCGCCAGCCGCGAGCACCCGTGCCGGGTGATCGTCGTGGTGCCCGGGGACCGCAACGCCGACGACGCGCGGTTGGACGCGCAGTTACGCGTCGGCGGGGATGCCGGCGCCGGCGAGATCGTCGGGTTGCACCTGCACGGCGAACTCGCCGACCATGCGAGCGCCGTGGTGCTGCCCTTCTTGTTGCCGGATACACCGGTGGTGGCGTGGTGGCCCGCTGGTGGGCCTGCGGTGCCCGCCAAGGATCCGTTGGGCCGGTTGGCGATCCGTCGGATCACCAACGCGACGCAGTGTTCGGACCCGTTGGCCGCGATCAAAGGTCGACTGGCCGGCTATACCGCCGGAGACACCGACCTCTGCTGGGCGCGGATCACGTACTGGCGGGCCCTGCTGGCCGCGGCCGTCGACCAGGAACCGCACGCGCCGATCGCTTCTGCGGTGGTTTCGGGTCTACGGGACGAGCCGTCGCTCGACGTGCTCGCGGGTTGGCTCGCCGCACGCATCGACGGTCCGGTGCACCGCGAGGTGGGCGAGCTGAAAGTGGAGCTGATGCGCGACGGTGAGACGATCACTCTGCGTCGGCCGCAGACCGGCGTCACCGCGACACTGAGCCGCACCAGCCGCCCCGAGGCGCGAATCCCGTTGGCGCGCAGGGAAGCCAGAGAGTGCCTGGCCGAGGATCTGCGCAGGCTCGACCCCGATGAGATCTACCACGAGGCCCTGCAGGGAATCGACAAGGTGCAATACGCATGAGCGCGACCATCGAGCGTTATCCGGACGCCGCGACACTGGTGGCGGCCGCAGGTGATCGGCTTGTCGCAGCCATCGTCGCAGCCATCGACAAGCGTGGGTCGGCGCACATAGTGCTGACGGGCGGGGGCACCGGTACCAATCTGCTGAAGCGCGTGGCGGAGAAGGGCACCGAGATCGACTGGGCGAAGGTGCATCTCTACTGGGGTGACGATCGCTTCGTGCCGGCAGACGGTGACGAGCGCAATTACAAGCAGGCCCGTGAGGCGCTGCTGGATCGTGTGAGCATCCCGGATGGGAACGTGCACCCGATGGCCGCCAGCGGTGCGGAGTTCGGCGACGACCTCGACGCCGCCGCGGCCGCATACGAGCAGGTGCTGGCCGCCAACGCCGAGGGCGGCCAGCCAGCCCCCGACTTCGACGTACATCTTCTCGGAATGGGTGGCGAGGGGCACATCAACTCCCTGTTCCCCCACACCCCAGCGGTACGTGAGACCGAGCGTCTAGTAGTCGGTGTCGAGGACTCCCCCAAGCCTCCGCCGCGCCGAATCACGTTGACGTTGCCCGCGGTTCGACGGTCGCGGGAGGTATGGCTGGTGGTCTCCGGCGACGGGAAGGCCGACGCGGTTGCAGCGGCGATCGGCGGTGCTGACGCCGACGAGGTGCCCGCGGCGGGTGCGGTGGGTCGCAAGGCGACCGTGTGGCTGCTCGACGAGGCAGCGGCAAGCAAGCTTGGCTGATTGAGGCGGTGGAGCTCAGTGCCGCTCTACGACGAACGCCTCGATCCGCCGCTCGCCGGCCCAGACTTCTTCCTTGCTGAGACCCGGATACATGCGGTTGAACAGAATCAATGTCGGTGTGTGATGTCTCAGCACATCGGTGACAGTTCTGCATCAGGACATCGGTGACGGTTGGTGTGTCAGGACTTCGGTGACG
>NZ_LZIK01000072.1:0-1317 GCF_001667105.1 Mycobacterium sp. 852002-51152_SCH6134967
CGCGAGCATTGCTCCTATGTCAAGCCGCGGCGGGCTGGGGGGTGTGGTGGCGGGTTTGTTCATCGTTTCTGAGGTGGTTGTAGACGACTCGGGCCAGGCGTCGTTTGAGGCAGCGCAAAGCCTCTTTGGTGGAGTCACCCTCGGCGAGCCTTTTGCGGTAGTAGGCGTGTCCCGGGCTGTTGGTGAGGCGTGTTTGGGTCAGTGCGATGCGGTGCAGGGCGGCATTGAGTTGTCGGTTTCCGGCGCGGCTGAGACGCACCCGGCCGGCGGTGTTGCCCGACCAGACTGGGATGGGGGCCGTGCCGCTGTGGCATGCGAAGGCGGCTTCGCTCTTGAATCGGGCGATGCCGGCGGTTTCGCCGACGAGTTTGGCTGCGGTCAGCTCGCCGCAGCCGGGTAGTGCCAGCAGTTGTGGAGCTACTGCCTGCACAGCGTCGCTGATACGGGTGTCGAGGGCTTGAATGGCCAGGCTGAGTCGGATGATGTCGCCAAGTTCGTCGGTGGCCAGCTCAGCCACTAGCCCTTCTTGGGTGGCCAACCATGCGGCCAGGGTGGTCTGGGTTTTGGCCCGATCCAGTGATCCCTTCTTCGGCGCCTGGGCCGGGTCGAGTTCGTGGATCCGGCCCAGGAGTCTGTTGATGGTCGCAGTGCGTTGTCCCACAAGGTCTTCGCGTCGATCGACCAGTAGCTTGAGTTCGCGTGAAACCTCGTCGTGGGCAGCCACGGGCAGATCGGGGTGGCGAAGGACCGCCCGGGCCACCGCCAAGGCATCGATCGGATCGGATTTACCTGTCGTACGTGCTGCGGCGCGTTCATGGGCCATCAGTTTCGGGGCCACTCGCACGACCTTCTGGCCGGCCGACAACAGGTCGCGCTCCAGTCGAGCCGACAGATTGCGGCAATCTTCGATGCCCCACAGGAGGTCCTCGCCGAAGGTGGTCTTGGCCCAGGCCAACGCGGCTAGATGCCCTTCTGTCGTTGCTGGGACGACTTTCTCTCCGGCCGTGCGGCCTCGTTCGTCGACAGCGACGAAGGTGTGGGTGCGCTTGTGTACATCGGCTCCAAGAACCACCATGGACGGTGCCTTCTTTCATTCGTGATGGATGGGGAGAAGGTTGGGCCGACCGGTTGGACACATCTCAGTGGGGGCGATGCCACGCTCCTATCAAGTCACGCCGGTCGGTCCTTCCCATCCGGTGCCGGCAAAATGCTCGAAAGCCAGCCCCCCAAGGACGGCAGTGCGCGTCTGAACCAGGCACCAGATGAGAAGAACCCAACCACCGCAAACGCGGCCCCACAACCATCACACTGAGTGCG
>NZ_LZIK01000073.1:0-39714 GCF_001667105.1 Mycobacterium sp. 852002-51152_SCH6134967
CCCATGTGTCGGCTCCCCGCCCCCCCCTGAGGGCGGGCGGGCGCCGCTCCGCGATGCGCGCGGTACTCGTCCTTATTGCGGCTTTGGTGGCGTTCATTGCGGTCGGCGGCTTGGGGACGCTCGCGGTCGGGCTCGGCGCCAGTCGGGTCGTCACCGATTCACACGAGTTGCCGACCGGCCTTCGGACATTGACCATCGACACGGGTGACGTTCCAATGGGCGTTCGCCTCATTACCGACGCCGACGCCGACCGGCCACGCGTGCATCTACGCGTACTCACAAGGGCCGCTGACACGCGATTGACAATTGCGAATGATGCCTCTGGCAGCCGGGTCGCTCTCGGCGGCAGCGGATCTGGATTCCCTTTCTCCATTGGCGCAGACACCCGGGAAATCAAGGTCATCCTTCCGCCAGACGTCGCGAGAGAACTGCGCGTGACGGTCACTCACCGAACCGGTTCGATCACGAGCGAGGCAGATGTCGATCAACTGATTGCCAAAACCGATACCGGCACCGTCACGCTCAGCGGTTCGGCACGCTTGATTGATATCACGGTTCGAAACGGAGATATCAAGACTGGAACACGGATTGCGGTCACCGAATCATTCAGGGCGATAACCCAATCCGGCCGCATCTCAGTGGAATTTCGCGCAGTTCCGCGCATTACCGAAGCGATCGGCTCAGGCCAGGTGACTCTTGGATTGCCTGGTCCAGCACCGTATCGCATAAGTGCTGAGTCCGCGGGACCCCACGGCAATGTGGTCGTGACTGTACCCCAAACCACCGACCTGAACGCCGCCGAGGTGACCGCCCGTTCGACGAGCGGCAATGTGGTGATAACCCAGAACCGCTGAGCTCCCAGCACAGCGCACCGGCTTGCCGCCATAGCAATCTCCGGTCCGCCTCAGCAAAGATTGGAAAAGAGTGCGGCAAACCGTTCATCGCCGGGGAGTGCGCCAGATGTCGAATCGGCATCCGAGGCGATGACGCGCGCCGCGATCAGTCGGGGCGGCGCGGCGTCGCGATTGAGCTCCGCATCATCAGCGCGGTGGCGCAGCTCCCGTCCGCACGGCTTCCCGCGATCCGACGAGGACTTCAGGCAATATTGGCTGTATGGATAGTGGCGCAGGCTCACCCCGGGTTCTCGTGGTCGACGACGATCCCGATGTGCTGGCCTCACTGGAGCGCGGATTGCGGCTGTCCGGATTCGATGTGTCCACCGCCGTCGACGGCGCCGAGGCGCTGCGCAGCGCGACCGAGACCCGGCCCGACGCGATCGTCCTGGACATCAACATGCCTGTGCTCGACGGAGTCAGCGTGGTCACGGCGCTGCGCGCGATGGATAACGACGTGCCGGTCTGCGTGCTCTCAGCGCGCAGCTCGGTTGACGACCGGGTCGCCGGTCTGGAGGCCGGAGCAGACGACTACCTGGTCAAACCGTTCGTGTTGCAGGAACTGGTCGCCCGGGTGAAGGCGCTGCTGCGCAGGCGCGGGTCCACCGCGACCTTCTCCTCGGAAACCATTCAGGTCGGACCTTTGGAAGTCGACATCCCCGGCCGGCGCGCGCGCGTCAACGGTGTCGACGTCGACCTGACCAAACGCGAATTCGACCTGCTTGCGGTGCTGGCCGAGCACAAGACCGCCGTGCTGTCGCGCGCACAGCTGCTCGAGCTGGTCTGGGGCTACGACTTCGCCGCCGACACCAACGTGGTCGACGTCTTCATTGGCTACCTGCGCCGCAAGCTCGAGGCGGGTGGCGCTCCCCGGCTCCTGCACACCGTTCGCGGAGTGGGATTCGTGCTCCGAACTCAGTGATGTCCCTGCTGTCCCGGATCTTCCGCCGAACCCCGTCGCTACGCACCCGCGTGGCGCTGGCCACCGCGATCGGCGCGGCGATCGTCGTCGTCATCGTGGGAACGGTCGTCTGGGTCGGCATCACCAATGACCGCAAGGAACGCCTCGACCGCCGACTCGACGAGGCGGCCGGCTTCGCGATCCCATTCCTGCCACGGGGCCTGGACGAAATCCCGAAGTCGCCGACCAACCAGGACGCGGTCATCACCGTGCACCGCGGTGACGAGGTGGCGTCCAACTCCGATGTCGTACTCCCCCAGCTCGAACCTGGATACGCCGACACCTACGTCGACGGCGTGCGGTATCGCGTCCGCACCGTCGACATCCCCTACTACCCCGGGCCGATGTCGGTGGCCGTCGGCGCCACGTACGACGCCACGATTGCCGACACCAACAACCTGCACCGGCGGGTGATCATCATCTGCGTGTTCGCCGTCGGCGCCGCGTCGGTGTTCGGTTGGGTACTGGCGGCTTTCGCGGTGCGCCCGCTCAAGAGCCTGGCCCAACAGACCCGCCAGATCGATGCCGGCGACGAGGACCCCGACGTCGAGGTGCGCGGCGCCACCGAGGCCGTCGAGATCGCCGAGGCGGTCAAGGGCCTGGTCGAACGCGTGTGGAAAGAGCAGGACCGGACCAAGGCCGCGCTGGCGTCGGCGCGCGACTTCGCGTCCGTCTCCGCCCACGAACTGCGCACTCCGTTGACCGCGATGCGGACCAACCTCGAGGTGCTGTCGACCCTCGACCTGCCCGAGGACCAGCGCAAAGAGGTGGTCAACGACGTGATCCGGACACAGTCGCGGATCGAGGCGACGCTCGGCGCGCTGGAACGCCTGGCACAGGGTGAGTTGTCGACCGCCGACGACCACGTGCCCGTCGACATCACGGAGTTACTGGACCGCGCCGCCCACGACGCGATGCGCGTCTACCCCGACCTGGAGGTGTCGTTGGTGCCTGCGCCGACGGTGATCATCGTGGGCCTGCCCGCCGGTCTGCGGTTGGCGGTCGACAACGCGATCGCCAACGCCGTGAAGCATGGTGGAGCCACGCGGGTTCAACTGTCGGCGGTCAGTTCACGAGCGGGCGTGGAGATCGCGATCGACGACGACGGCGTCGGCATCCCAGAGGAGGAGCGCTCGGTCGTGTTCGAACGCTTCTCTCGCGGATCGACGGCGTCGGTGTCGGGCTCGGGGCTCGGCCTGGCGCTGGTCGCACAGCAGGCCGAATTGCATGGCGGCACAGCTTCTTTAGAGGAAAGCCCGCTCGGCGGCGCTCGGCTGCTGCTGCGCCTGCCGGGCCATCAGTGAGCTTTGGCGCGAAACTGAAGTTCTGCACGAAGATTTGCCGTTCGGACGCGCATTTCTTCAGTTTCGGCGGCAGGTCAGCGGGTCGCCAGCAGGTCGATGACGAAGATCAGCGTCTTACCCGACAGCCGGTGCCCACCGCCGGCGGGACCGTAGGCCTGCTCCGGCGGGATGACGAGCTGTCGACGACCGCCGACCTTCATGCCCGGAATGCCGTCCTGCCACCCCTGGATGAGTCCGCGCAGCGGGAACTCGATCGACTCTCCGCGGTTCCACGAGCTGTCGAACTCTTCGCCGGTGTCGTACTCCACGCCGACGTAGTGCACTTCGACGTTGCCGCCGGGCACCGCTTCAGCACCGTCGCCGACGACCAGGTCCGTGATCACCAACTCGGTGGGCGGAGGGCCGTCGGGAAATTCGATTTCGGGCTTCTGCCCTGAACTTGAAGTCACCGCACCCACGGTAGTCGGGCAGACTGGTGCTGTGACCAAAGACCAAGACATTCTCGACCAGGTCAACAAGCTGGTCGCCGAGGAGCAGGACCTGCGGGCCAAGCTCCAGAACCGCGAGATCGACGAGTCGGAGGAACATCGTCGGCTGAAGGCCGTCGAGGTGCAGCTCGACCAGTGTTGGGATCTGCTGCGGCAGCGCCGGGCCCTTCGAGAGACCGGCGGCGATCCACGCGAGGCCGAGGTGCGTCCGCCCGATGAGGTCGAGGGCTACCTCAACTGAGTTCGCGTTACGCCACCGGAGCCGCCCCGGCGGCGACATACGACGCAGTCGTCGTCGGTGGCGGGCACAACGGCCTCGTTGCCGCCGCCTACCTGGCCAAGGCGGGTCGTCGGGTACGGGTGCTGGAGCGCCTGGATCATGTCGGCGGCGCGGCGGTATCCGCGCACGCCTTTGAGGGAGTCGACGCCCGCTTGTCGCGGTACTCCTACCTCGTCAGCCTGCTGCCCCGACGCATCGTCGACGACCTCGGCGCGCGGGTGCGCCTGATACGTCGCCGCTACTCGTCGTACACACCCGACCCGACGACCGGCGGCCGCACCGGACTGCTGATCGGCCCCACGTCGACATTCGACGCGATCGGCGCAGCCGACGACGGGTCGCGATTCGCCGAGTTCTACCGCCGGTACGGTGGCCTGGTCGAGCGGCTGTGGCCGACGCTGCTGGAACCGCTACTGACGCGACGCCAGGCGCGTGCTCTCGTGGATGACGAAGCCATATGGCGGTCGATGGTCGATGAGCCGATCGGACACGCGATTACCTCGGCCGTCGACAACGACGTGGTACGCGGCGTGATGGCCACCGACGCGTTGATCGGAACCTTCGCCCGCCTCGACGACGCGTCTTTGGTTCAAAATGTCTGCTTTCTCTACCACCTGCTCGGCGGCGGAACCGGTGACTGGAATGTGCCGATCGGCGGGATGGGCGCCGTCACCGGTGCGCTAGCGGCGGCGGCCACCGGTTTCAGTGCCGAAATAACCTGCGGTGCACAGGTATACGCGATCGATCCGGACGGCGATGTGCGCTACCGCTGCAACGGTGTCGATCACACGGTCCACGCAAAGGTGGTTCTGGCCAACGTCACGCCCGGCGTGCTCGCCGGCTTACTGGGTGAGCAACCGCCGGAATCGACGCCGGGTGCGCAGGTCAAGGTGAACCTCATGCTGCGGCGCCTACCGCGATTGCGCGACGACGCCGTCACACCCGAGCAGGCGTTCGGCGGAACGTTCCACATCAACGAGACATTCAGCCAGTTGGATTCTGCATACCTGCGCGCGGCCGACGGTGTGGTACCCGTTCCACTACCGTGCGAGATCTACTGTCACTCACTGACCGATCCATCCATCCTGTCGGACAGACTTCGTGCCGCAGGAGCGCAGACGTTGACGGTGTTCGGGTTGCATACTCCCCACCGCTTGATGTCGTCCGGCGACCCGGACCGGATGCGGGACACGTTGACGTCGGCGGCGCTCAGTTCGTTGAATTCCATCTTGGCCGAACCGATCCACGATGTGTTGATGAAGGATTCGGCAGGCCGATTGTGCATCGAGACGAAGACGACGTTCGACCTCGAACACTCGCTCGGCATGACGGGCGGGCATATCTTTCACGGCGCGTTGACGTGGCCGTTCGCCGAGGACGACGAACCACTCGACACCCCGGCTCGACGCTGGGGCGTGGCGACCGCACATGAGCGAATCCTGTTGTGCGGATCGGCTTCACGCCGCGGTGGTGGAGTCTCAGGTATCGGTGGACACAATGCCGCGATGGCAGTGCTGGAAGGCTAATCGGCCGAAAACTTGACGAGTATCTCGCGCAGCGCCGCGAGGTCGGCTTGGTCCAGGTTCGCGAGGGCCTCTGGTGCCGGGTCGTCGACCGCGTCGATCTTGGCCACCATGGAGCATCCCGCATCGGTGAGTGACACCCGCTTGCACCGGCGATTCGCTGGATCCACCTGACGCACCACGAGCCCGCGCTTTTCCAAGTCATTGACCGCGACCGTCGCGGCCGGCGCGTCGATGGTCGCGGCGTGCGCCAACTCCTTGACGGTCATCGGCCGTCGGCTCAACCGCCGCAGGATGCGCACCCTGCTGAACGGCAACTCGGACTGCTCGACAACCGCCCTCTTCCAACTGTCGTGGTTTTCGACGACGAAGGCCGCCATCGCGCGCCACGCCTCATCAGCTACGGACATCGGCCGCCACCAACGGCTCCAGTCGATCGGCCGACCGCAACGCCCTGCCGGACGTCGAGTAGAAGCCGAGCATGATGATCGCCACCCCGAGCGCCGCGCAGATCAGCCACAGCGGCCGGGTGGCCTCCGCGAAGTCCGGGCCCATCCCGACCAGCGCGCCGCCTGCAACCGAACCACACAGCGCCACACCGATACTCACGCCGACCTGCCTGCTGGTCGAGGCGATAGCCGAGGCCGCCCCCGCCCGGTCGGTCGGCATGCCGCTGACCGCCGCATTGGTCACCGGGGCGTTGACCATCGAGAATCCGATACCGAAGACGGCGAAGATCACCAGCAGCTGCCAGACCGGCGTCGTCGCCGACAGCTGGGCGAGCATGACCGTCGCCGCCGTGATGAGCGTCCCGGCGATCAACAGCGACGGCCGAGCGCCGAACCGACCGACCATCCGGCCCGACAGCGGCGAGAACACCAGCGCCCCAACGGCTATCGGCAGATAGATCAAGCCGGTGTGAAACGCCGAGAAACCGCGCGCGTCCTGCAGGTACAACGACATCATGAACAGGAACGCACCCCACGAGGCGAACGCGCACACCGCGATCATGGTCGCCGATGCGAACGGGATGCTCCGGAAGAACCTCAGATCGACGAACGGGTCCCGCCTGCGCGCCTCGTACGCCACGAAGCCGACGAAGGCCGAGACCGCGCCGACCGCCACGGCGACGGTACGAACGTCTCCCCAACCCAACCCCGGACCCTCGATGAGCACGAAGACGAGGCCGAACAGGAACGCCATGCCCAGCAACTGCCCGATCGGATCGACGTCGCGCATGGTCAGCGACTTGGACTTCGGAACGAAGACGACCGTCAGCAGAATCGCCACCGCGCAGATCGGCAGATTGATCCAGAACACCGCGCGCCAGTTGGTCCACTCGATGAGCACACCGCCGACGATCGGCCCCGCGGCCATCGAGATGCCCACGACTCCACCCCATATGCCGATGGCCCGAGCGCGCTCCACCCTGCCGGTGAACACCTGCGTGATGATCGACATCGCGACCGGGTTCATCATCGAGCCACCGATCGCCTGCAGGAAGCGTGCGGCGATCAGCGTCTCGATGTTCGGCGCCAGGCTGCACAGCAGCGATGCGACCGCGAACACCGTCAGCCCGATCTGAAACGTGCCTCGACGGCCGAAGCGGTCGGCGGCCGCGCCCGACAACAGCAGCAACGACGCCAACACCAGCGTGTAGATGTCTATCACCCACTGCATTTGCGGCCCGCTGGCGTCGAGGTCGGCGCGGATGTTGGGAATCGCGACGTTGACGATCGTCGCGTCCATCGACACGATCAGCAGGCTCAGGCAGCAGGTCACCAAAATGATGGCCTTGCGCCGAGCGCTCAATGATCCGACGACGGTTTCATTCACCCAACAATTGTGAAACTACAACTGTTCGTCCGGCAAGGCGCCTGGCAGTGAGATGCGCGACGCCGAAAGTGGGATTACGCCACGCTCTGGACGCTCAGAACGTGCGGGTAACCCACGTTCGACGCAAGGCGCCAACGGACCTAGCGGCTGCTGACGTCCTTGTAGTCGCGCTCGGTGTAACCGGTGTAGACCTGGCGCGGACGGCCGATCTTGCCGCTGCCCTCGTCGTGCATCTCACGCCAGTGCGCGATCCACCCGGGCAGCCGGCCGAGCGCAAACAGCACGGTGAACATGCGCGTCGGGAAGCCCATCGCCCGGTAGATCACGCCGGTGTAGAAGTCGACGTTCGGGTAGAGCTTGCGCTCGATGAAGAAGTCGTCGGTGAGCGCGGCTTCCTCGAGAGTCCGTGCGATGTCCAGCATCTCGTCGTCGCCGCCGAGCTTGCCGAGGATCTTGTCGGCCTGCTCCTTGACGATGCGCGCCCGCGGGTCGTAGTTCTTGTAGACCCGGTGACCGAAGCCCATCAGCTTCACGCCGTCCTCGCGGTTCTTCACCTTCTTGATGAACTCGTGGACGTCGAAGTCGGCCTGACGGA
This sequence comes from Mycobacterium sp. 852002-51152_SCH6134967, assembly GCF_001667105.1. NCBI lineage: Bacteria > Bacillati > Actinomycetota > Actinomycetes > Mycobacteriales > Mycobacteriaceae > Mycobacterium > Mycobacterium sp. 852002-51152_SCH6134967. Next base: position 7,881 of record NZ_LZIK01000073.1, read on the forward strand.
TCTTCTCCAACATCTCCAGCACCGCCTGGTTGGCGCCGCCGTGCAGCGGGCCCCACAGCGCGTTGATGCCACCGGAGATCGACGTGAACAGGTTGGCCTGCGACGAGCCGACCAACCGCACCGTCGACGTCGAGCAGTTCTGCTCGTGGTCGGCGTGCAGGATGAACAGCATGTCCAGCGCGCGGACGATCTCGGGATCGACCTCGTAGGGCTCGGCCGGGAAGCCGAACGTCATCCGCAGGAAGTTCTCGACCAGAGTCAGCGAGTTGTCCGGGTACAGGAACGGCTGGCCCGCCGACTTCTTGTAGGCATACGCGGCGATGGTCGGCAGCTTGGCCAGCAGCCGGATCGTCGACAGCTCGACCTGGTTGTCGTCGAACGGATCCAACGAATCCTCGTAGTAGGTCGACAGCGCGTTGACCGCGCTGGACAGCACCGGCATCGGGTGGGCGTTGGCCGGGAAGCCGTCGAAGAACCGCTTGAGGTCCTCATGCAGCAGCGTGTGCCGCTGAATCCGGGTGGTGAACTCCGCGAGCTGTTCCTTGGTGGGCAGCTCACCGTAGATGAGCAGATAGCTGACCTCGATGAAGTTCGACTTCTCGGCGAGCTGCTCGATCGGGTAGCCGCGGTAGCGCAGGATGCCGGCGTCGCCGTCGATGTAGGTGATCGCACTCTTGGTCGACGCCGTGTTGACGAAGCCCTCGTCGAAGGTGGTGTAGCCGGACTTGGCCAGAAGTGAACCCAGCGCGATGCCATCGGCGCCTTCGGTGGCGGAAACGATGTCAAGGTCGAGCGTGCCACCGGGGTAGGAGAGGGTGGCTTGCCCTTCCCCACTCTTCGCGTTATCGGCCACGAGTTTCCCTTCGTCGCTGCTGGGAGTATTCGGACATTGCTCCTACAAAAGGTAGTCCCATTCCGGCACGCGTGCCCCGCCGGGGGCGGTCACTTGCTCAGACGGGCAGCCGCAGATTACCCAACAAGCCGGTGAACTCCGCGAAGACCGTCTCCAAGTGGTCGATCAGGTCGTCTAGGGACACCTGTGACCAGTCGCTGTTGACCTGCACGACATCGGTGAGCGCCGTCATTATCACCGCGCTCCACGTCGCGGATGTCAGCCGCACCCGGCGGTCGCTGAGGTCGACGCGCATGCGCCTGGCGATCGCGCGTTCGACCGCGTTGCCCCGGAAATCGGGGGTGATCTGCCGCAGCGTCGGCGACGACAGGATGATCCGGGCGATGCACAACACCCGCTCGGCTCGCAGATCATCGGGCCCCGCGTGCTTGGCCGCTTCCCCCATCGCGACGTAGGCGCGCAGGATCGCCTCCAGGTGGTTCAGTTCGGCGGGTTGGCGCTCCAACTCGACGGCGACTTCGTCGACGATTTCGTCGACCAGGGCCAGCGCGATGGAGTCCTTGGTCGGGAAGTACCGGCTAAAGGTGCGCGGTGAGACGTCGGCCACCGCGGCGATTTGGTCGACGGTGGTGTTGTCGAAACCCTGTCCGTTGCACAGTTCCACGGCGGCGTCGATGAGAGTCGCACGCGTGCGCTGTTTCTTGCGTTCTCGCAGCCCAACGGACTGCGCCCCCCTACCGTCAGGCACGAACGCGATCCTAACGGTCGAATCTATGAGAGAGCTAAGAATTCATCTGCTCCGAAAACATGATCAACGTCAGCATTTCGGGCCGGTGCCTCGCGGTAGCGAACGCCGGCACCTAAGGCTGCAGCCGCTCGATGCGCCCGTCCTGGAGGCGAATCCTGTTGTGCACCCGGTTCTCCCGGCCCTGCCAGAACTCGACCACGTCGGCGGCGATCAGGTAGCCACCCCAGTTCGGCGGGACAGGCACCGTGTCCTGACCTTCGAAGCGCCGCGTCACCTCGGCCAGTTGTTCCAGCAGCGCCGCGCGGGAGGCGATGGGCTTCGACTGGTACGACGCCCACGCGCCCAATTGCGACCCTCGCGGCCGCTTCGACCAGTACTCGGCGGTCTCCTCCGCCGACACCTTCGTCACGGGGCCGCGGACATGGACCTGGCGACCGGTCAGATACCAGGGGAAGGTGGCCGACGCGTACGGCGTCACCGCCAGCTGCTCGCCCTTGTCGGAGTCGTAGTTGGTGTAGAAGGTGATGCCGGTGTCGTCGACGCTCTTGCACAACACCGACCGGGTGACGGGCCGTCCCCCGCTGTCGACCGTCGCGACGACCATGGCGTTGGGTTCGGCCACGCCGGCGCGCTCGGCGTCGGCTAACCACTTGCGCAGCAACATAACCCAGCCGTCGGCCAGCCAATCCACGTCCAGGTCGGGACTGCCGTCCTTTTCCGCCGAACCGTATTCCACCCGCATCCTCGCCAAGTGTTCTGGGCTTACCTCCGCCACGCGCCAACGCTACGCCCACACCGGCTGACGTCGTGTCCGCAACCGCCAGATGAGCGCCGTTTCACAGGTGCGAGAATCTGGCCATGAGCGCGGTGCCCGAAGACTTCGTACCCGGCCTCGAAGGCGTCGTCGCCTTCACCTCTGAGATCGCCGAACCCGACAAGGACGGCGGCGCTCTGCGCTACCGCGGCGTCGACATCGAGGATCTGGTTAACCAGCGGGTCACCTTCGGCGACGTGTGGGCGCTGCTGGTCGACGGCAAGTTCGGCAACGGTCTGCCGCCCGCCGAACCGTTTCCACTTCCGATCCACAGCGGCGACGTGCGCGTCGACGTCCAGGCCGGTCTGGCGATGTTGGCCCCGATCTGGGGCTACCCCCCGCTGCTCGACATCGACGACGCGACCGCCCGCGAGCACCTCGCCCGGGCCTCGGTGATGGCGCTGTCCTACGTCGCGCAGTCGGCGCGGGGGATCTATCGCCCCGCGGTCCCGCAGCGCACCATCGACGAATGTTCAACCGTGACAGAGCGATTCATGACTCGCTGGCAGGGCGACCCGGACCCCCGGCACGTCGAGGCCATCGACGCCTACTGGGTCAGCGCCGCCGAACACGGTATGAACGCCTCGACCTTCACCGCTCGCGTGATCGCGTCGACCGGCGCCGACGTCGCGGCCGCCCTGTCCGGGGCGATCGGCGCGATGAGCGGGCCGCTGCACGGCGGCGCCCCGGCCCGGGTGATCCCGATGATCGAGGAGGCCGAGAAGACCGGCGACGCCCGCGCGGTGGTCAAGGGCATCCTCGACCGCAACGAGAAGCTGATGGGCTTCGGGCACCGGGTGTACCGCGCCGAGGACCCGCGGGCCCGGGTGCTGCGCGCGACGGCCAAGCGGCTCGAGGCCCCGCGCTACGAGGTCGCGGCCGCCCTCGAGCAGGCCGCCCTTGCCGAACTGCGGGAGCGCCGACCCGATCGCGCCATCGAGACCAACGTCGAGTTCTGGGCGGCGGTGATCCTGGACTTCGCCCAAGTGCCGACCAAGATGATGCCCGCGATGTTCACCTGCGGGCGCACCGCGGGCTGGTGTGCGCACATCCTCGAGCAGAAGCGGCTCGGCAAGCTGGTGCGCCCGTCGGCGATCTACGTCGGGCCGGCGCCGCGCAGCCCCGAGTCGGTCGAGGGCTGGGACCAAGTCGTCCGGTCGTGACTGCGCCCTCGATCCTGGAGACGTTCGCCTCAGCGGCACACAGTTTCGCGGACCTCGTCGGCCGCATTCCCGCCGACGCGTGGTCCGGGCCTGGTCTGAGCGAGTGGGACCTGCGTTCGCTTGTCGGGCACACGTCGCGCTCGCTGACGACGGTGCTCACGTACCTCGAGACCACCGCTGAGGCCGAGGACATCGCCACGCCGCAGGAGTACTACGCACGGGTGAACCCAACGGCGCTGGGCTTGAATCCCGCCGATGTGGCCGAGCGCGGCAGGCAGGCGGGGCGCGACCTCGGGGACGATCCGGCGGGGGCCGTCGAGGGCCTGGTCGCGCGGACGCTGGCACGCCTGGACACGGTGGACGATCCGTCGATCCGGGTGCTCGGCGGGCTGGGCATCCGGCTGCGGACCTATCTGCCGACGCGGACATTCGAGCTGGCCGTGCACAGCCTGGATATCGCACGCGCCGTTGGTCTTTCGTTGACGTTGCCCGGTGCGGTGTTGGAGGAGGCGTTGGTGTTGGCGGCGCGTATCGCCGCCGAGCATCAGGGCGAGACGGTGCTGATGGCGCTGACGGGTCGCGAGGCTCTGCCGCCGTCATTCTCGATCGTCTGAAGCCTCTGATCTGTCGGTGGGCAGTGGTTGCATGACCGCGTACCGATGAATTGCGTCCGCTCGCCGAGTCGGTACTGGTAACCCGCCCGCGGGCCTAACCCGAATAGAAAAGGAGCTCTCCACATGGCCATCGACTTTGAACCAGCGGTCTCGCCCATGCTCACGGTCAGCGACGGCGCCGCAGCCATCGACTTCTACGTCAAGGCCTTCGGCGCCGAGGAACTCGGCCGCGTGCCGGGGCCCGACGGCAAGAGGTTGTTTCACGCCGCGCTCCGCATCAACGGGGCGCTGGTGATGCTGAACGACGACTTCCCGGAGATGAACGACGGCAAGTCTGCGACACCGGAAGCGCTCGGCGGCTCGCCAGTGACCATCCATCTGACGGTTACCGATGTAGACGCCAAGTTCCAGAAGGCCGTCGACGCCGGCGCGACGGTTGTCATGCCGCTCGGTGACATGTTCTGGGGCGATCGCTACGGCGAGTTGCGCGACCCGTTCGGGCATGTGTGGTCGATGGGCCAGCCGGTGCGTGAAGTCAGCCCCGAGGAGATCGAGAAGGCGGTGCAGCAGCACCAGTGACGGAGCTAGCGGCGCAGGCCGGCCAGTAGGCGCCGGCCGAGCCCGGGTCCGCGGGAGTCGGCCGCGGCGGAGAGCATGTCGGGGACCGCGGTGAACTTCACGCGCGGTCGTTCGTCGCCGCCGCGGGCGACTTCGGCGGCATCGATCGCCTTCCACCCGGCGGAGTCGACCATGTCGGGCCGCCTGCTGCGGACGAGTTTGTCGAGTGCCGCGGGCTTGTGCACGGGATCGCGCAACCTGCCCTCGTTGTAGTCGGCGACGAGGTTGTGCACGGTCTGCGCGGCGCACGACTTGTTGGTGCCGATGAAGCCCGTCGGTCCGCGTTTGATCCAGCCCGCGACGTAGCTGCCGGCAACGGGTGCACCCGAGCGCGGGTCGACGACGCGACCACCGTCGTTGGGCACGACCGCCGCGGACTCGTCGAAGGGCAGGCCGCGAATCGGTTTGCCGCGGTAGCCGATCGAGGTCAACACCAACCCCGCCTCGACCCGACGCACCTCGTCGGTGCCGGTGACCGTGAACTCCATCGCCTCGGCGCGGACGTCACCGACGACGCGCTTCGGCGTGAGCGAATAGGCCAGCCGGATACGGGGTCGCGTCACCGGCGCGGAGGTATCCGCCAGCTTGCTCAGGATCTCCAACTTGTTGCGGGTCAACCGATCCTCGGTAGCGGCCAGGTCGCGCTCCACCAACGCGTGGTCCTCCGGCGAGAGCACCACCTCGCACGCAGACGTCAGCCCGATCAGCTCGGGCAGCGTGAACGCCGAGCCGGCGGGGCCGCGGCGGGCCGCGATCACCACCTCGGTCACCTTCGATGCGCGCAGCACGGCGAGCGCGTGATCGGAGATGTCGGTGCTCGCAAGGACATCGGGCGGTGTGGTGAGTATCCGCGCGACGTCGAGGGCGACGTTGCCGTTGCCGACGATGACCACGCGCTCGTGACTCAAATCGATGGGCAGCGAGTCGAAGTCGGGGTGGCCGTTGTACCAGGCGACGAACTCGGTGGCAGTACCCGTACGGGGCAGGTCCATTCCCGCGATGTCGAGCCGGCGGTCGTTAGGCGCCCCGACGGCGTAGAGGACGGCGTGGTGATGCTCGAGCAGTTCGTCGTGGGTGACGTCGTTGCCCACCTCGACGTTGAGGTAGAAGGTGAATCCCGGTTGGGCCGCGACCCTGTCGAACAGCTTGGTTACGCGTTTGGTGCTCTGGTGGTCGGGGGCGACGCCGGCGCGCACCAACCCGTATGGCGTGGGCAGCCGCTCGAAAACGTTGACGCGCACCCCTTTCTGGGTGAGTAGCTCGTCGGCGGCATACATCGCCGCCGGTCCCGATCCGACGATCGCCACGGTGAGCGGTCCACCCGCCCTCGGATACACCACCGGTGCCTCGATGACCGGCGCCAGTTTCGATGTCGGCGGTAGCTTTCCGTCCGGTTCGGGATAGAACGCGGCGTTCAACTCGACGAACGGGAGCTGTGCGGGCGTCAACTTCGAATCATGCGATATCGCGCCGACCGGGCACGCCGACACGCATGCACCGCAGTCCACACACGCCACCGGATCGATGTAGAGCATCTCGGCGGTGGCGAAGCCGGGCTCATCGGGCGTCGGGTGGATGCAGTTCACCGGACACGCGTAGACACATGACCCGTCGCTGCAACACGACTGGGTGATCACATGGGGCACAAGCGCTCCCTACGCGGCAGCGACCACGTGCTGGCGAGCCGGTTCGCTGCGGAAGCGGCTGGGCGGACCGTCGATCCTGCACATCCGCCACACGAGCTTGGCGAACGAGTTCATCAGCCCGGTGTCGTGGCAGAGCATCCGGACGTCGCCGAACATGTCGCGCAGGAACTGCCTCGACTTGGGTGCGCGGAAGAACAGCTCCTTGCGCACCGAGCGCGGGATGTCGAACTCCCGCCAGAACGACCTCGGCGGCACGATGATCGCCTGGCACAGCACCCGCATGATGATCGGCACGTTCCACGACAGCCAGAACCGCTGCCGGCGATTCAGATGCGGCAGGCGCTTGCGCAGATACTCGTGGGCGAACGAGATGTGGCGCGCTTCCTCGGCGACGTGGATCGCCATCACCCGCTCCATGATCGGATGCAGTTCTTTGCCCTCGCGCAGCACGTTCTTCTGGGTGTGGTCGATCGGTTCCTCGCCGGCGAGCACGCCGAAGAAGAACGGGATCGGCAGCGGCCCGGCGATCAGCGGGATGAACGGCGACAGCCAGCGCAGCATGCGCGGCATGCCCGGCACGTCCGCGCCGATGCGGTTGACCATCTCCTGGAACATCATCGTGTGGTTGCACTCTTCGACCGACTCGTGCAGGCAGTACCGGTATTCGGGCGACCCGTTGGGCACCCAGAACGCGTAGTTCGTCAGGCCGCGGATGAGGATGATCTCGAACTGCAACCCGACCTTGGCGACGTTGGCCTGCCGCCACATCCCGATCTCGATCTGCCGCTCCAGCGGCTGGGCCTGATACCAGGGATGTCCACCGAGCGGGTCGGTGGCGGGCAGTACCCAGCGGGGGTCGTTGTCGGTGACCGCGAACTCCGGAGAGTCCCAGTCGATGTCGGTGTACGGATTGAAATTCCGCCGCACCGAACCCTCGGACAGTGTGGTGAGGGTGTCGACGTAATCGGCGTCGTCGCTGACTTCCATGTTGCGACGCCATCGCCTGACCATTCGAGTCCGCGCCATCTTCAGCCTCCCCTATGAGGTTTACATTCGCGCCTCTGATGTCCAACAACGGTACCGGAGGTATCGCCTACTGAACATACCCCTCAACGCGATGTGTCACACCGGCTGAAATACGGTGTCATGTGATGGCGATCACACTGAGGTGACCCTTGGGCGGTTCGGGTGTTACCGGCTACCGAACTCCCCGACAGCGGCGGCCCTGGCGCCGTTGCGCACGACCGCGACGCCGGCTTCGGTCATGCCGCAATCGGTGATGATCGCCCGGTGGCCGGGACTGTTCATCCACCAGTTCACGGCTTCTGCGGGAACGGCGGCCACCCCGGTGCTCCAGAAAATGATCTCGCCCGCGTTGGAGAACTGCGTGTAGCCGGCGGCGGTGATGCGCTGGCCGACGGATGACCCGTCCGAACCGGTGTGGCTTCGCACATTGTTGGCCAACATGTCGTTGGCCTGCCGGGCCGCGGCCGCGCTCAGCTGTGGGTTCGCTGCGACCGGACCGCATCCGTTCGCGGCGCGGGCGACGTTGATCTCGTTGAGCAGCGCACCGTCGTCAGCGCCGTCGGCGTGAGCGGGTGTCGCAAGCATTGGGGCGCTGACAGCCGCCGCGGCTGCACACACAGAAATCAGGACCGAGCTTCTTCTACGACTGTTCACGTGCCCCCCTGGGCTCGAGCTTCAGTCCCCGACAGGTCACAGTATGGACACGGCGAGGTCTCTATGAAGCCCGTTTACCCACTTTCGTTACTTTTCTCTGCCGCCCCTCCCCACGGCGACGGCACAGGTCCGGTCATTACTGTTGACCGCATGTCGCAGCTGACGATTCCCGCCGACCTCAAACCGCGCGACGGCCGCTTCGGCTGCGGGCCCTCCAAGGTCCGACCGGAACAGCTCAGTGCGCTCGCCGCAGCGGGCGACCTGTTCGGCACCTCGCACCGCCAGGCGCCGGTGAAAAACCTGGTCGGCCGGGTGCGCGAAGGGCTGCGCCAGCTGTTCTCGCTGCCCGACGGCTACGAGGTGATCCTCGGCAACGGCGGCACTACCGCGTTCTGGGATGCGGCGGCGTTCGGCCTCATCGACAAGCGGTCGCTGCATCTCACGTACGGGGAGTTCAGCGCGAAATTCGCCTCGGCCGTCGCCAAGAACCCGTTCGTGGGCGATCCGGTCGTCGTCAAGGCCGACCCGGGCAGCGCACCGGAGCCGACCTCGGACCCGTCGGTCGACCTGATCGGCTGGGCACACAACGAGACCTCGACCGGTGTCGCGGTCCCCGTGCGGCGCCCCGACGGGTCGGGCGATGCATTGATCGCGATCGACGCGACGTCTGCGGCGGGCGGGCTTGAAGTCGACATCACCGAATCCGACGTCTACTACTTCGCTCCGCAGAAGAACTTCGCGAGCGACGGCGGACTGTGGCTGGCGATCATGTCGCCGGCCGCGCTCGCCCGCGTCGAGGCGATCGCGAACTCGGGCCGCTGGGTCCCGGAGTTCCTGTCGCTGCCGATCGCGATCGAGAACAGCCTCAAGAACCAGACCTACAACACCCCGGCGATCGGCACCTTGATCATGCTGGCCGAGCAGCTGGACTGGCTGCTGGGCAACGGCGGGCTGGACTGGGCGGTCAAGCGCACGGCGGACTCGTCGCAGCGGCTGTACGGATGGGCCGACGCGGCCAAGTTCGCCACACCGTTCGTCGCGGATCCGGCCTTGCGTTCGCAGGTGGTGGGCACCGTGGACTTCAACGACGACATCGACGCCGCGGCCGTGGCCAAGACGCTGCGGGCCAATGGCATCGTCGACACCGAGCCCTATCGCAAGCTCGGCCGCAACCAGCTGCGGGTGGGGATGTTCCCGGCCGTGGAGCCCGACGACGTCAGCGCGCTCACGGCGTGCATCGATTGGGTGGTGGAGCGGCTTTAGCCGCGACCAACAGGCGGGGAGCGGCTTTAGCCGCGACCAACAGGCGGGGAGCGGCTTTAGCCGCGACCAACAGGGCCGGGCGGCTTCCGCTGTCCGCGTGTCCTACCAGGTAACGCCCGGATAACGCAGTAGTGTCCGGTTGATCGGGCTTTGCGCTAGCCCGGAGGAGGTCGCCATGCGGGAACTCAAAGTCGTCGGACTCGATGTGGACGGCAAACGAATCATCTGCGAGGTCGACGGCTCCGGCGAGAAATTCACGCTGCGGCGCGACGATCGGTTGCGGGCCGCCGTTCGAGGTGACCAGATGGGTTCGAGCCAGACACGAGACGAGGCCGAGGTTCACAACGTGTTGCGCCCCAGAGAGATTCAATCGCGGATCAGGGCGGGCGCGTCCATCGAGCAGGTCGCCCAGGCGTCGGGTGTCGACGTGGCCCGTGTCGAGCGGTTCGCCCACCCAGTGTTACTCGAACGTTCCCGCGCCGCCGAGCTGGCGACGGCCGCGCACCCGGTTCTTCCCGACGGTCCGTCGGTGCTGACCCTGCTGGAGACGGTCACGACGGCGTTGATCGCGCGCGGGCTCGACCCCGACGCCCCCGCATGGGATGCGTGGCGCAACGAGGACGGCCGCTGGACCGTGCAGCTGGCGTGGAAGGCGGGGATGTCCGACAACGTCGCCCACTTCCGGTTCACCCCCGGCGCCCACGGCGGGACGGTGACGGCGTTCGACGACGCGGCCTCCGAGCTGATCGACCCGAACTTCTCGCGCCCGCTGCGTCCGGTCGCCGCGCTGCCCGAGTTTGCGGCTGAGGCCGAGAAGCCGACGCTTCCGATTGAGCCCCCGGTGCAGGTCAGTCCACCGGAACCGCAGCCCGAGGCGGAGGCCGAAGCGGTCGCACCGAAGCAGCCCAAGGCGCGCAGGGGTAAGGCCAAGCCGGCGGTCCCGGCGTGGGAGGACGTTCTGCTGGGCGTGCGGTCCAGCGGCCAGCGCTGACGTACCGCGCCAGGTCAGCCGCTCAACGCAACGGCGAAAACCACCAACCACGCCGCAGCCACGCCGACGCCGGAGCCCAACACGAACCACCGCCACACCGGCCGGTCGCGCCACCCCCATACCGTCGGGGCCAGGCCGCCGACCGCGACCAGGTTGAGTCCGATCGCCAGCAGCGGGTGCAACCTCAACAGTCCGAGGCTGAGCACGACGATCGCGGCGGCGACGACCGCCGCGACAAACCCCGCCACCGTCAACCCCATCGCCCACGGCGTCGAGTCGTCGGCCATCTCATTCACTCCGCGTCGCTCCGCTCAATCTCGCCGGTGCCCAATCTAACCCGCTCATAGAACGCCAGGGCCGCAGCGGTCGCGACGTTGAGCGAGTCGGTTCCCCGCGACATCGGAATCCGCACCCGCAGATCGGCCGCACGCATCGTCCGCTCGGTGAGCCCCGGCCCCTCCGCCCCGACGAGGATCGCCACCTTGTCGTCGGCGACGCCCGCCATCGCGTCGGCCAGGGTGCTTGCGGTAGGCGTGGGTGTCATCGCCAACAGACGAAACCCATTGTCCTGCAACAACTTCAGGTCATCAGGCCACGACTGCGCCCATGCGTAGGGCACGAGCAGCGCATGGCCCATCGACACCCGAACGGCTCGCCGATACAGCGGGTCGGCGCAGCCCGTGCCGAACACGACCGCATCCACGCCGAGACCGGCCGCGTTGCGAAAGATCGAGCCGAGGTTCTCGTGGTCGTTGACGCCTTCAAGGACCGCGACGGTGCGGGCACCGTTCAACACCTCGGCGACCGTCAACTCGCGCGGCCGCGATGCCGACGCCAGCACGCCGCGGTTGAGGTGAAAGCCAACCACTTCGGCCATCACATCGGCGGGGACCCGGTAATAGGGGGCCGAGACGCCGACGAGGTCGCCCGCGAGTTCCTGCAGCCGGCGGTCGGTGCCCATCATCGCGCGCGGCGCGAACCGCGAGGCCAGCATGCGTTGCACCACCAGCACGCCTTCGGCGATCACGAGCCCCTTGCCGGTGGGCAGGTCGGGTCTGCGGTCGACGCTGTTGAGATCGCGAAAGTCGTCGAGTCGCGGATCGGAGGGATCGTCGACGTCGATCACAGTGTGCGTCACGGCAGGCGCGCTCGGCCGGCACCGCAGCGCGGTGGGCTACCTTTCATAGCGATGACCCCGCAACCGCCCCCGTTGCCCGCCAGCCTGCTCAGGCCGGCTCCGGTCATCGTCGCGATCGCGGCCGGTTGGGTCGTCGCTGCGATCCTGGCGTTCACGGTGACCGGTCTACACGAATGGCGGCCGTACACGGTGGCCGGGCTGGGCGTCGGCGCCCTTGGCACGGCGATCTGGTTGTGGCAACGTCGCGCCGTGCGTCGCGGATCGCGCGGGGCGCAGAGCGGACTCACCTAGCGCGAGATGAGCAGACAGGAGAAGGCTATGGCAGCCCCGATGTTGCAGGCCGAGACGACGATCAACGCCCCGGTGGCGAAGGTGTGGGAGCTGGTCTCGAACCTCAAGAACATGCCGCGGTGGAGCCCGCAGTGCCGGGTCATGAAGACGTTCGGCCCGCTGCAGCCGGGTGCGCGGACGATCAACCTCAACCGGCGCAAGTTCCTGATGTGGCCCACCACGAGCCGGATCATCGAGGTGGTCCCGGAGAAGAAGCTGGCGTTTCGGGTCAACGAGAACAACACCGTGTGGAGCTACGAGCTCGAGCCCACCGAGACCGGCACCCGTCTGGTGGAGACCCGTCACGCGGAGAACGGGGTCAAGCCGGTGTCGACGATGTTGGTCAACGCGGTGATGGGCGGCGTGCCCAGCTTCGAACGTGAACTCGTCGAGGGGATGAACGAAACTCTCGCGCGGATCAAGGCCGCGGCCGAAAGCTAACCGCTAGTCGGACGGTTCGGTCAGGTCGAGCACGCCGTCGTCGTAGGGATCGAAGAGCGGGGATCCGCCGCCCGCGGGCTGGGGCGTGTCCGAGTGTGCGCCGCAACCGTATTCGGAGTCGACGACGTGCCCGTCGGCGGAGAACTCGTTGGCACAGACGCCGAACGTCGTGCCCAGGGCACCGGCCAGCGGAAGGTAGAACCCGCAGTCGCGGCACACCCGCCGCGTCGAGCGCGCCATCGCCGAACCCGGGCCGTACTCGCCGTCGTGCCAGCGTTGCGCCGCGTCCATGCGGCCCCATCGACTGAGCACCTGGCGACGGCCCAGACCCACCTCGAGTGCGAGGTCGTCGATCTGCGGGTCGCCGGTCGCCATGTAGCCGGGCACCAGACGCGGGTCGTCGGGGTGCGGGGCGAGAAGATCTCCCGGGCCCAGATCGCCGGGCTGGACGCGTTCCTGCCACGGCACCCACTTCGGCGCCAGCAACGCCGTCGGCCCCGGAACCAGCACCACCTCGCTGATGGTGGCGTGGTCGGCGCCGGGCCACGCCGCGACCACGACGGCCCACTGCCATCCCCGGTAGCCGGGCATATCGGCGAGGAAGCGGTGCGTGGCCGCGGTCGGGTCCTCGAAGCTGGCGCCCAGGTACTCACCGACGGTGTCTTCGCCGCTGAACTCGACGATCGCCGCACGTGCGTCGTCGACGGCGCCCAGGAGTACCGCCTCCAGATCCGGCCGCTCGGCGGATTCGGTCACGCTTTCCATCGCCCTCAATACTGCCTGACCGGCGAACCGCCAGCCACACCGGTTGGCTGCACGCCCGCGACCGCTTCGATGGTGGAGAATCGACATCGTGACCGGACCGCGTCGTGACCCCCGAGACTCTGCGGGTCGGCGCGACCCTCGGTACTACCCGCCACGGCCGCCCGCCGGCGACCGCTGGGGCGACGACCGGTGGAGTGATGAACACCCGGGGATGGCGAACTACCCGAGCGACCCGAGCTACCGTCGTCCGCGGCGCAGCGGACCGACGCCCAGCGCCAACCGCTGGCTTCCTCCACTCGATGAGCCCACGCGCGAATTCGGCGCCACGCCACCGCCGCACCGGATGGGCAGCGGCGCGGGCGAAAAGGTCACCGTCACACGGGCGGCCGCGCAGCGCAGCCGCGAGATGGGTTCCAGGATGTACGGCCTGGTGCACCGGGCGGCGACCGCGGACGGTGCCGACAAGTCGGGGCTGACCGCGTTGACGTGGCCGGTGGTGGCGAACTTCGCCGTCGACGCCGCGATGGCGGTCGCGCTGGCCAACACGTTGTTCTTCGCGGCGGCCTCCGGGGAGAGCAAGGGCAAAGTCGCGCTGTACCTGTTGATCACGATCGCGCCGTTCGCCGTCATCGCCCCGCTCATCGGGCCCGCGCTGGACCGGTTGCAGCACGGCCGCCGCGTCGCGCTGGCCACGTCGTTCGCGTTGCGCACGGCGCTCGCGGTGGTGCTGATCGCCAACTACGACGGTGTCACCGGCAGCTTCCCTTCGTGGGTGCTCTATCCGTGCGCGCTCGGAATGATGGTGCTGTCCAAGTCATTCAGTGTGTTGCGTAGCGCGGTGACGCCGCGGGTGTTGCCGCCGACCATCGACCTGGTGCGGGTGAACTCGCGGCTGACCACGTTCGGTCTGCTCGGCGGCACGATGGTCGGCGGCGCGGTGGCCGCGGGTGCGGAGTACCTGTTCAAGTTGTTCCAGATGCCCGGTGCCTTGTACGTGATCGTCGCGGTATCGGTGGCGGGTGCCGCGCTGGCGATGCGGATCCCGAAATGGGTCGAGGTCACTGAGGGCGAGGTTCCTGCGACGCTGAGCTACCACGGTCGCACGGGCGAACTGCGGCGCGGCATCGAGCATCTGCCTCCGCCGAAGTCGGCGCGGCAGCCGTTGGGCCGCAACACCATCGCCGCACTGTGGGGCAACTGCACCATTAAGGTGATGGTGGGCTTCCTGTTCCTGTATCCGGCGTTCGTCGCCAAGTCGCATGACGCCAGCGGGTGGGAGCAGCTGCGCATACTCGGACTGATCGGCGCGGCCGCGGCCATCGGCAACTTCGCGGGCAACTTCACCAGCGCGCGCCTCGAGCTGGGCCGTCCAGCGCAGGTGGTGGTGCGCTGCACGATCGTCGTCACCCTCGCGGCGCTGGCCGCGGCGCTGACCGGCAACCTGCTGGTCGCCGCGATCGCCACGCTGCTCACGTCGGGGGCCAGCGCGATCGGCAAGGCCTCGCTGGACGCGTCGCTGCAGGACGACCTGCCCGAGGAGTCGCGCGCCTCGGCGTTCGGCCGCTCGGAGTCGGTGTTGCAGTTGGCCTGGGTCGCCGGCGGTGCGGTCGGCGTGCTCGTCTACACCGAACTGTGGGTGGGCTTCACGGCGATCACCTCGGTGCTGATCCTCGGTCTGGCGCAGACCGTGGTGAGCTACCGCGGTGATTCGCTGATTCCGGGTCTGGGCGGCAACCGACCCGTGCTGGCCGAGCAGGAGGGCGGACGCACGGAGACCGCGGCGGTGGCGCACGAGTGAAACGCATGATCGCCGCGCTCGTCGCGGTGGTGATCCTCGCGTCGGTGGGTACCGGTGTGCTCATCTGGTGGCTCAGCGGCAACGACGACTCACCGAAATACCCTGAGATCAGCGCGTATTCGCACGGACACCTCGTGCGGGTCGGCCCGTACCGCTACTGCGAGGTGCTCAACCCCACCAAGTGTGAGGTCTTTCAAGACCAGGGCGAACTGCCCGTCACCGAGAGCGACGCGGTGCAGCTGTCGGTGCCACCGGCGATCGCCAGGGCACCGTGGGTGTTGCTGCGCCAGTATGAGGATTCCGACGTTGTCGAGGAGTTCCGCCCGGGGACGCGACTGGCGGTGACGATCCCGACCGTCGACCCGCGGCGCGGCAAGCTCACCGGGCTCGCCGTGCTGCTGCCCACGCTGGTGCGCATCGACGACGAGGAGGTGCCGGCGCCGCACGCCGAGTGGTCGGTGCGCACGGTCTGGTCCTGAGTCGGCGTCACCCGGCGCCGTGGCCCTCTTCGACCCGCTCGCCCGCGCGCGTCGGACCCGGCGGTGTCCCGTCTCCGAACGGCCTGCCGCCCAGGGCTTCTCGACCGTGCGGTGTCAACCAGTTGGCCAGATCTGGTCCTTTCGGCACGACCTGCGTCGGGTTGATGTCGGTGTGCACGATGTAGTAGTGCTGCTTGATCTGAACGAAGTCGATGGTGTCGCCGAACCCCGGGGTCTGGAACAGGTCGCGGGCGTATGCCCACAGCACGGGTAGCTCGGCGAGCTTCTGGCGGTTGCACTTGAAGTGCCCGTGATAGACGGGGTCGAAGCGAGCCAACGTGGTGAACAGCCGCACGTCGGCCTCGGTGATGGTGTCGCCCACCAGATATCGCTGGCCGTCCAGGCGCTCGGAGAGCAAGTCGAGCGCGAAGAACAATCTGTCGTAGGCCTTGTCGTAGGCCTCCTGCGATCCGGCGAACCCGCACCGGTACACGCCGTTGTTGATTTCGGTGTAGATACGGTGGGCCACTTCGTCGATCTCGTCGCGGTGATTCTCGGGGTAGAGGTCGGGTGCGCCGTCGCGGTGGTACTGCGTCCACTCGGTGGAGAAGTCGAGCGTGATCTGCGGGAAGTCGTTGGTGACGACCTCACCAGTCGGCACGTCGACGATCGCGGGGACCGTGATGCCCTTGTCGTAGTCGGGGAAACGCTTCAGATAGGCGTCTTTGAGCCGGGGGATTCCCAGCACCGGGTCGACGCCGTCCGGATCGAGGTCGAACGTCCAGCTGTCCTGGTCGTGGGTGGGCCCGCAGAAGCCGATGGACAGGGCGTCTTCAAGTCCGAGCAGCCGTCGGACGATGATCGTGCGGTTCGCCCACGGGCAGGCCCGCGCGACGACGAGCCGATAGCGGCCGGGTTCGACGGGATACCCGTCGCGGCCATCGGCGGTGATACGAGTGCCGATGTACTTGGTGTCGCGGTTGAACTCGCCACCGGAGTCGGATTTGTCGGCCACATATGCCATGGGCTCGATTCTTCCCCGCCGACTCTGAACATATGCGCGTTCAATTGGGAAAAGCTCGGACACAAGTTCAGATTCGCGGAACCGAGCCGGCGACCGCGCCGTCCTACCACCATGGATTGGCCCTTTCTCGGCAGTGAGGCGTTGACCGCCGGTCGGGTGAATCGCTATCAGTTGGCGACCCGCTACGACGCCGTCTTCCGCAATGTGTACGTCCCGCGTGGGCAAGTGCTGACCGCGGCGGAGAAGGCGCATGCCGCATGGTTGTTCTCGCGCCGCCGAGCAACGCTCGTCGGTCTCTCGGCCGCGGCGCTGTACGGCTCGAAGTGGATCGACGAGCGGTTGCCCGCCGAGCTGAACCAGCGCAGCCAGCACAAGATTCGGGGCGTCGTGCTGCGCAACGACACCCTGAGAGCCGATGAAGTGTGCACGGTCCGCGGTTTTCCGGTGACGACCGCTGCGCGCACGGCCTTCGACCTCGGCCGGCGGCATGGGCGGACGCTGGCCGTCATTCGCGTCGACGCGTTGCTACAGGCGACGACGATGAAGTTGAGCGACGTCGAGGTGCTGATCGACCGTCACCGCGGCGCACGAGGTGTCGTCCAGCTGCGCGAAGTGATGGAACTCGCCGACCCAGGCGCGGAATCACCACAGGAGACGCGGACGCGTCTGGTGCTGACCGACGCTGGAATTCGGCCCACACACTCAAATCGACGTCTTCGATCGCTGCTACGGCCACGTGGGCCGCATCGACATGGGTTATCCGAGATGGAAGATCGGCGTCGAATACGACGGACCCCAACACTGGGAAGACCCGAAGATCCGGGCTGCCGACATCGATCGCCAAGCCAGACTCGAGGCGCTGGACTGGCGAATCATTCGCGTCAGCGCGCAGATGCTGCGCCACCGGCCCCACACGATTGTCGAGCGGACGCGAGCCGCACTGCGCGCTGCCGGCGCCGACGTGTATGGCGCCGACGACCCCGGCCGAGACTGAAGATATGCGTCAAAGCGACGCGAAACATCACACAAATCTTCAGTCTCACCGCTTAAGGGAGTTAGTTCTCGAGCTCGCGGGCGACCGCCCGCACCACCTCGGACACCCGGCGGGCGGCCTTGCGGTCCGGATAGCGACCCTTACGCAGTTCGGGCTGCACAGCGCTCTCGAGCAGCGTGATCATGTCCTCGATCATGCCGTGCAACTCGTCGGGCGAGTGCTTGCGCTCGGCGGCGGCAGCCTCCCGGCGCGTGCGCGACAGGCTCGGCGGTGGATCGATGAGTGTCAGCGTCAGCGCCTGCGGCCCGCGCCTGCCCGCGGCGATGCCGAACTCGACGCGCTGCCCGGCCTTGAGGGTATCGACACCGGAGGGCAGCGCCGAGGATCGGACGTAGACGTCCTCGCCGTCCTCCTGGGACAAAAACCCGAAGCCCTTTTCGGCGTCGTACCACTTAACCCTGCCGGTCGGCACTGGTCTCACCCGCTCGTCGTTGTACCTACAAAAGGAAAGCGCCCCGATGCGCCGGGACGCGTGCTGCTCGATCCTACTCTGACCTCTAACTCGCCAGCACCCCCTTATCGGTAGGCTGAAGACCACCGCTGGAGGAGAAGAAGCGCCGATATGCGATTGATACTCAACATCATCTGGTTGGTCTTCGGCGGCCTGTGGCTGGCGCTGGGCTACCTGCTGGCGGCGCTGATCTGTTTCGTCCTGATCATCACGATTCCGTTCGGGTTCGCCGCGCTTCGTATCGCGATGTATGCGCTGTGGCCGTTCGGCCGCACGATCGTCGAGAAGCCGGGGCCGCGGCCCGGCGCACTGGTCGGCAACGTCATCTGGGTCATCCTGTTCGGCGTCTGGCTGGCCCTCGAGCACATCATCACCGCGATCGCGATGGCGATCACGATCGTCGGCGTTCCGCTCGCACTGGCCAACCTCAAGCTGATCCCGGTGTCGCTGATGCCACTGGGCAAGGAGATCGTGCCCGTCGACGCCGCGAACAACCCGGAGCGGGCGTTCGCGTGACCGTCGTCCATCTCGGCGTGCCGTCCGCCGCACCGTCGTCGCCCGCCCCGGCCGATGGGCCGCTGATCGACACCTTCGGCCGCATCGCCACCGATCTGCGGGTGTCGTTGACCGACCGCTGCAACCTGCGGTGCACCTACTGCATGCCCGCCGAGGGCCTGGACTGGTTGCCGTCGGAGCGGCTGCTGCGGCCCGACGAGTTGACCCGTCTGCTGCGCATCGCCGTCACGAGGCTCGGCGTCAGAAGCGTGCGCTTCACCGGTGGCGAACCGCTGGTCGCCCGCCACCTCGAGGACGTCATCGCCGCGACGACTGCGCTGAGCCCCCGGCCGGAGATCACGCTGACCACCAACGGCATCGGCCTCGACAAGCGGGCCGAACGGCTCAGGCAGGCGGGGCTGGACCGCATCAACGTCTCGCTGGACACCGTCGACGCCGCGCGATTCGCCGCCATCACCCGTCGGGACCGGCTCCCCGATGTGCTGGCCGGGCTGCGGGCCGCGAAGGCCGCGGGCCTGGACCCGGTGAAGGTCAACGCCGTCCTCGACCCGGTCACCGGCCTCGACGACGCGGTCGGGCTGCTGCGCTTCTGCCTCGACCACGGCTACCAGCTCCGCATCATCGAGCAGATGCCGTTGGACGCCGGCCACTCGTGGCAACGCGGCAAGGCGATCTCCGCCGACGACGTTCTCGCCGCGCTGCAGCAGCATTTCGACCTCACCCCGGACACCGCCCCGCGCGGGTCGGCGCCGGCCGAGTTGTGGCGCGTCGACGGCGGCGTGGGCAAGGTCGGCATCATCGCCTCGGTGTCACACGCGTTCTGCTCCGCCTGCGATCGCACCCGGCTGACCGCCGACGGCCAGGTCCGCAACTGCCTGTTCGCGCAGCAAGAGACCGACCTGCGACAACTTATGCGCGCGGGCGCCGACGACGCCGCCCTCGAGGCCGAGTGGCGTGCGGCGATGTGGGCCAAAGCGGCGGGCCACGGCATCAACGATCCCAACTTCGTACAACCCGATCGGCCGATGAGCGCGATCGGCGGATGAGTCAAAGGAAGCAATGACGACGACAACGACCACGGTTGCGGTGAACGTCCGCTATTTTGCGGCCGCACGGGCCGCCGCCGGTAACGATGAGGAGACGATTCGGCTTCAGCCGGGAACGACGCTCGCCGAACTCGTCGGGCAGCTCAGTGAGCGCGACGAGAATCTGGCGAAAGTGCTGAAACGCTGCTCTTTTCTGACTGACGGCATCGCGGTGCGCGACGACGCCGTCGCGCTGCGCGACGCCCAAATCGTCGATGTTCTTCCCCCATTCGCCGGCGGATAACGGTGATTTCCGTCACATCACGGAATGATCACAACCTGGCTACGACGCGATTTAGCGCGCGATAGTCCTGCGGAAACGCAGAAATCTGCTGGGCATTTAGAGGATTTTTAAGATTTGCCGTAGGCGAAAACGCCGTAAAGGGCAAAAGATGACGCGCCCAAAACGAGCCGATACGGTTCAGTCCCAAGCCGGTCGACCTCAAACCGACTGGCCCGCCGTGCCCAACCGCGCCGAGCTCCATCCGTTGGTGCACGGGATACCAACGAACAACTTGGATGGAGGCGGGGGACCCAACCGGTCCGCCGAGTCAAAGACGGACCTGGAGCCGATCGGTTCCTTGGGGTGAAGCCGAATCGCATTGTGCGACAAGGCCGGGCAATACCTCTCCAGCCCGAACCCGACAGCTGACCTCGTGGGCGCCGAAGAGAGGACCGGAAGCACCTATGAGTGGACGGCACCGCAAGCCGGCTTCATCGGCTGTAAGCGTCGCGAAAGTCGCCTTCACGGGCGCTGTGCTCGGAACCGGAAGCCTTGCCCTCGCCGGCCAGGCCCACGCCGCCACCGACGGCGAATGGGATCGGGTGGCCAGCTGCGAGTCCGGCGGCAACTGGGCCATCAACACCGGCAACGGCTACCAGGGTGGTCTGCAGTTCGCGCCGAGCACCTGGACCGGTCACGGCGGCGGTGAGTACGCCCCCGCCGCACACCTGGCCAGCAAGGAAGAACAGATCGCCGTCGCCGAACGCGTGCTCGCCAGCCAGGGCAAGGGCGCGTGGCCGACGTGCGGTAAAGGATTGTCGGGTGCGACGCCGCGCAATGTCGTCGACGACGCCGTCGAGGCCGTGAACAACCTGCTGCCACCGCCACCTCCGCCGTTCGACCCGTTCGCTCCGCCGCCTCCGCCCGCACCCGTTGACGCGCTGGCCGCACCTGCGCCTCCGCCACCGCCGCCGCCCGGCGATCCCTTCGCGCCGCCGCCCCCACCGGTCGATGCGCTGGCCGCGCCCGCGCCGCTGCCGCCGCCGGGCGACGCACTCGCCCCGCCGCCGCCCGCTCCCGCGGATGCGCTGGCCGCCCCGGTTCCCGAAGCTCCGCCCGTCGATGCGCTGGCCGCCCCGGTTCCCGAAGCCCCGCCCGTCGATGCGCTGGCCGCGCCGGTTCCGGAAGCACCGCCCGCTCCGGCGCCCGCACCCGAAGCGCCCCCCGCACCCGAGTTCGACGCGCTGGCCGCCCCCGTTCCGGAGGCACCGCCTGCGCCGTTCGATCCGCTGGCCCCGCCGGTGCCCGAGGCTCCTCCGGTCGACGCGCAGGCCGTGGCCAACTGGGACGTCGCACCCGACGCGCCGGTCCCGGGTCAGCAGCCGGAACTGTGGTCGCTGCCCGTCGACGCGGCGCAGCAGCCCGCTCCGCAGGTCCCCCCTGCGCCCGCGCCTGTCGTGGATCCGGTCGCGACCGACGCCGGTGTTCCACATCTCGCGAGCCCCGACAACCTGCCCGTTGGGACGACCGTCGACCGCGTGCAGGCCGGGGCTGACAGCCCGAACGTCTCCTACCTCAAGGAGATCTGGCACGCGATTCAGACGCAGGACATCACCGGCAAGGACGCGCTGCTCGCGCTGACCCAGCGGCCGCTCACCACGCCGGACGCACCGGGCGGCCAGGCGCCGAACCTGCCGGCTGCGCCGGTCGATCTCGCGGCACCTGCGCCGAGCGCACCGCTGCCGCCTGCCTGATCACACCCCGTGCGATCGAGTGTGGAGTCGACGCACGTTTTCCGCGCTGCGTCGTGACATAACCCCACACTCGGCGTGAGGAACCGCTATGCGGAGTTCACCCATTCGTCGGAGCCGTCGGCGAAGAACTGGTGCTTCCACACCGGGAGTCGCTCCTTGACGACGTCGACCAGGCGTGCGCACGTCTGGAACGCGGCCGCGCGGTGATCGGCCGCGACGGCGGCAACCAGCGCGGTATCGCCGATCTCGAGGGCCCCGATGCGGTGGCTGACCGCGATGGCCCGGACGCCGTCGGCATCCGCGGCGATCTCCGCAGCCACCTCCGCAAGCGTCTGTGGCGCCGACGGATGCGCCGAATACTCCAGCCGCAGCACTGAACGCCCGCCGTCGTGATCGCGCACGACACCGGAGAAGCTCACCACCGCACCAGCCGAGGCATTGGCGACCAGGGCTTCATGCTCGGCCGAATCGATCGTCTCCTCGCAGAGGTCGGCACGCAGCACCACCGCCGTCATCGCGAGTGGTCCTTTCCGCGAATCTGATCGAGCGCATGCTCGAGAACACGGTTGAGCACGCCCAGTCCGTCCTTGACGCCACCGGGCGACCCGGGCAGGTTCACGATCAGCGTGCGGTCCTTGACCCCACACACGCCGCGCGACAGTACCGACGTCGGCACCTTGTCCTCTCCGGCCCGACGGATCGCGTCGGCAAGGCCGGGAATCTGATAGTCGACCAGCGCGGCGGTGCCCTCGGCGGTGCGGTCCGTCGGCGAGATGCCAGTGCCGCCGGACGTGATCACCACATCGACGCCGTCGGCGACCGCGGCGGAGATGGCGTCGGCCACCGCGTCGCCGTCGGGTACCACCACGGGCGCCGGGGTGTCGATGTCACGGCCGGTGAGCCAGTCCACGACGATCGGCCCGCTGCGGTCCTCGTACACGCCGGCGGCGGCACGCGTGGAGGCGACAACAACCCGACCCGACCGCATCAGCGGGTCCAGGTTCCGGTCTTGCCGCCCTCTTTGCGCAGCACCCGGATGTCGTCGATGCGGGCGGCGGGGTCGACGGCCTTGATCATGTCGTAGATCGTCAGCGCGGCCACGCTCACCGCGGTCAGCGCCTCCATCTCGACGCCGGTGCGGTCGGTGCTGCGCACGGTGGCGGTGACGTCCACCCGCCCCTCGTCGTCGTCGATTGTGAAGTCCACGTCGATCCCCGTCAGCGCCAACTGATGGCACAGCGGGATCAGGTCGCTGGTGCGCTTGGCGGCCAGGATGCCTGCGACGCGGGCGGTGGCCAGCGCGTCGCCTTTGGGCAGGCCGCCCGATGCGATCATCGCGACGACGTCGGCCGTCGTGCGGAGGGTTCCGGCCGCGACGGCGGTGCGCTTGGTGACGTCCTTTGCCGTGACGTCGACCATGTGCGCCGCGCCGGTCTCGTCGACGTGTGAGAGGCGGGCCGGCTCGGACACCTACTTGTTGACGACCGTCACCGCGTGCACGTACGGCAGTTCGTCCGCGGGCAGCGGGAACGTGATCTCGCCGAAGGGCGACAGCGCGCCGGTACGGTCGGTGGCCAGTTCGCTCACCGCGTGGTCGTCGTCACCGTCGACCTCGGGCCAGCCCGGATCGACGTACCGTTTCTTCCCCTTGTTGTCTGCCACGCCCACATTGTGGCAAATGGTCCGGCCGGTGGCGACACCGCCACACTCCTTTACGCTGGTCAGCAATGACCGAGAACGCATCAGGCCTCCCTCTGGGCGCCTGGTTGGCCGATCTCCCCGACGACCGGCTCGTCCGGCTGCTGGAGTTGCGGCCCGACCTGACCCAACCGCCACCGGGGTCGGTCGCTGCGCTGGCGGCCCGCGCGCAGGCCCGCCAGTCGGTCAAGGCCGCCACCGACGACCTCGACTTCCTGCGGCTGGCTGTGCTCGACGCGCTGCTCGTGCTGCACGCCGACACGACCGCCGTCCCGGTCACAAAACTGCTGGAGCTCATCGGCGACCGGGCGCCCGAAGCAGCCGTCGCGAACGCCGTGGACGATCTGCGCGACCGGGGGCTTGTGTGGGGTGGCGCGGCGGTCCGGGTGGCGGCCGAAGCCGTCGCGGGCTTGCCGTGGTACCCCGGACAGGCCACGGTCGAAGACACCGCCGCGAGTCCACAAGACATCGCCGCCCGACTGGAATCGCTCGACGAGGCGCAGTCCGAGCTGCTGCAGAAGTTGCTCGAGGGTTCACCGGTGGGCCGCACCCGCGACGCCGCACCCGGCACCCCGTCGGACCGCCCGGTGCAGCGGCTGCTGGCCGCCGGTCTACTGCGCCAGGTCGACGCGGAAACCGTGATCCTGCCGCGACTCGTGGGCCAGGTGCTGCGCGGTGAGCTGCCGGGACCCCTGCAGCTGACCGAGCCCGACCCGGTGGTGTCGACGACGACAGCGGCCGACGCCGACGCGGTGGCCGCGGGCGCCGCGCTCGACCTTCTCCGCGAGGTCGAGCTGGTGCTCGAAACCCTCGGCGTCACACCGGTTCCGGAGTTGCGCAGCGGTGGGCTCGGTGTGCGTGACGTCAAACGACTGACCAAGGCCACCGGCATCGACGAACGCCGCCTGGGGCTGATCCTCGAAGTGACCGCGGGTGCGGGCCTCATCTCGGCAGGCATGCCAGAACCCGAACCCGAGGCCGGTGACGGGCCGTACTGGGCGCCGACGGTCTCATCCGACCGGTTCGTCGAATCCCCGACCGCGGTCAAATGGCACCTGCTGGCGACGACCTGGCTGGAGCTCCCGGGCCGGCCGAGCTTGATCGGCAACCGCGGTCCCGACGGTAAACCCTATGCGGCACTGTCGGATTCGCTGTTCTCCACTGCCGCACCGCTGGACAGGCGACTGCTCCTCGAGGTGCTCGCGAGCCTGCCGCCCGGCGCGGGCGTCGACGCAGGTGAGGCGTCGCGGGCGATGATCTGGCGCAGGCCGCGCTGGGGGGTCCGGTTGCAACCGGGGCCGGTCGCCGACCTGCTGACCGAGGCGCATGCGCTGGGACTGGTGGGTCGCGGCGCACTGGCCACCCCCGCTCGGACGCTGCTCACCGACGCTCCTGCCGACGACGTCGTCAAGGCGATGGACAAGGTGCTGCCCGCACCGATCGACCATTTCCTACTGCAGGCCGACCTCACGGTCGTCGTCCCCGGCCCGCTGCAACGAGAGCTGGCCGAACAACTGGCCGCGGTGGCAAGCGTGGAGTCGGCGGGGGCAGCGATGGTGTACCGGATCAGTGAGCCGTCGATCCGCCGCGCGCTCGACACCGGCCGCACCGCGGGCGAACTGCACGCCTTCTTCAAGCGCCACTCGAAAACTCCTGTCCCGCAAGGCTTGACATATCTCATCGACGATGTAGCCCGCAGGCACGGTCAGTTGCGTGTCGGCATGGCGGCGTCGTTCGTGCGGTGCGAGGACGCAGCGCTGCTCGCGCAGGCGGTGGGCGCACCGGCGACGGACTCGCTGGAGATGCGCCTGCTCGCGCCGACGGTCGCGGTGTCGCAGGCGCCGATCTCCGACGTGCTCGCGGCGCTGCGCCAGGCCGGCTTCGCGCCGGCGGCTGAGGACTCGACCGGCGCAATCGTCGATATCCGAGCCCGGGGCGCGCGGGTGCCCGCTCCGCCGGGGCGACGGCGCACGTACCGACTCGCCCCGACGCCCACCAGCCAGACGCTCGGTGCGATCGTCGCCGTGCTGCGCAAGGTGGCGTCGGCCCCGACCGGCGGAATGCGATTGGACCCGGCGGTGGCGATCAACCAGTTGCAGGAGGCCGCGCACATGCAGGCCTCGGTCGTGATCGGGTACGTCGATCCCGCGGGGGTGGCGACCCAACGTGTCGTCGCACCGATCAATGTGCGGGGCGGGCAGTTGACGGCATACGACCCCGCGTCGGGACGGGTGCGCGATTTCGCCATCCACCGCATCACTTCCGTGGTCGCCGCCGACGAGCAGTAGAGCGAGCGACCGCATAATGCCCAGGTCACACGGCGTGGCGGCGGTCAGACACGGTCTCTCG
Organism: Mycobacterium sp. 852002-51152_SCH6134967; assembly: GCF_001667105.1. Taxonomy (NCBI): domain Bacteria; kingdom Bacillati; phylum Actinomycetota; class Actinomycetes; order Mycobacteriales; family Mycobacteriaceae; genus Mycobacterium; species Mycobacterium sp. 852002-51152_SCH6134967. The sequence continues at coordinate 33,376 of NZ_LZIK01000073.1, forward strand.
CGGATGGGACGTCCGGGGGTTCTGGATAATGGATGGGATGACCGATGGCCCCCTGATCGTGCAGTCCGACAAGACGGTGCTGCTCGAGGTCGACCATGAACAAGCGGGCGCGGCGCGTGCCGCGATCGCCCCGTTCGCCGAACTCGAGCGCGCCCCGGAGCACATCCACACCTACCGGATCACCCCGCTGGCGCTGTGGAACGCGCGCGCCGCGGGGCACGACGCCGAACAGGTCGTCGACGCGCTGGTGTCGTTCTCCCGCTACGCGGTGCCCCAGCCGCTTCTGGTCGACATCGTCGACACCATGGCCCGCTACGGGCGGCTGCAACTGGTCAAACATCCGGCTCACGGCCTGATGCTGGTGAGCCTGGACCGCGCCGTGCTCGAGGAGGTGCTGCGCAACAAGAAGATCGCGCCGATGCTTGGCGCGCGCATCGACGACGATACCGTCCTGGTGCACAACAGCGAACGAGGCCGGGTCAAGCAGATGCTTCTCAAGATCGGCTGGCCCGCAGAGGATCTCGCGGGTTACGTCGACGGCGAGAAGCACCCGATCAGCCTGGCGGAGAACGGCTGGCACCTTCGCGATTACCAGCAGATGGCCACCGAGTCATTCTGGGAGGGCGGATCCGGGGTCGTCGTGCTGCCCTGCGGCGCGGGCAAGACGCTCGTCGGCGCCGCCGCGATGGCGAAGGCCTCGGCGACCACGCTGATCCTGGTGACCAACACCGTCGCCGGACGGCAGTGGAAACGCGAGCTGATCAACAGGACCTCGCTCACGGAGAACGAAATCGGCGAATACTCCGGGGAGCGTAAGGAGATTCGGCCGGTGACCATCGCCACCTATCAGGTGATCACTCGGCGCACCAAAGGCGAATACCGGCACCTGGAGTTGTTCGACAGCCGCGATTGGGGGCTGATCATCTACGACGAGGTGCACCTGCTGCCCGCACCGGTGTTCCGGATGACGGCCGATCTGCAGTCGCGTCGTCGACTCGGCCTGACCGCCACACTGATTCGTGAGGACGGCCGCGAGGGGGACGTGTTCTCGTTGATCGGTCCGAAGCGCTACGACGCACCGTGGAAGGACATCGAGGCCCAGGGGTGGATCGCGCCCGCCGAGTGCATCGAGGTGCGGGTGACGATGACCGACAACGAGCGCATGCTGTACGCGACCGCCGAACCCGACGAGCGGTACAAGCTGTGCTCGACGGCGCACACCAAGATCGCGGTGGTCAAGTCGATCCTCGACAAACACAAGGGCGAACAGACGTTGGTGATCGGCGCCTACCTCGACCAGCTCGAGGAACTCGGCCAAGAACTCGACGCGCCGATCATCCAGGGTTCGACGAAAACCGCGGAGCGCGAGGCGCTTTTCGATCAGTTCCGGCGCGGTGAGATCTCAACGCTGGTCGTGTCGAAGGTCGCCAACTTCTCTATCGATCTGCCGGAAGCCAGTGTCGCCGTGCAGGTTTCGGGCACCTTCGGATCCCGTCAGGAAGAGGCTCAACGCCTGGGGCGGCTGCTGCGACCCAAGGCCGACGGTGGGGGCGCGATCTTCTACTCCGTCGTCTCCCGCGACAGCCTCGACGCCGAATACGCCGCGCACCGTCAAAGGTTCCTCGCCGAGCAGGGCTACGGCTACGTCATCAAGGACGCCGACGACCTGTTGGGACCCGCGATCTAGACGTGCAAGCGCCCGCTATACGTGCGGGCCGACCGGATTCGACACCGTCAGTAAGATCGCGGAGTCCTCGAGCGCCTGCAGTCCGTGCCGGTCCTTGGGTACCACGATGTGGTCGCCTTCGGACCCCTCCCAGTTGGCGGACGCATGGGTCAGCCGTACGCGGCCGTGCAGGACCTGCAGGGTGGCCTCCCCGTTCGTCTCGTGCTCGGTCAGTTCCGAGCCGCCGGTCAAGGCGATCAGCGTCTGACGCAGCGAATGCTCGTGGCCGCCGTAGACCGTGTGCGCGCTGCGTCCGCTACTGGCGGCGCGGGCCGTCTCGAGTTGCTCACGTGCGAGCGCGGTCAGCGAGGTCTTGTTCATCGCGGGCTTCCTGTCGAGGGCTGGTCGATTGGAAATTCAGCAGAGATGCCAATCTTAGTGACGGTCCATCCACCGCAAGCGGCCGCATCCAGACCGTCGTAAATGAGCGTCCGAGGCGGTGAGGCGCTAGCCTGCTTACCCATGACCAGTCGCCGTCGCGCCACGTCCGCCCAGGCGGTCAAAGTCGGACTCGTCGGCGTCGCCATCGGTCTGGGTGCGCTGACGTCGGCCGGGTTCGCGACGGCAGACCCCGAGGTCCCGCCCCTCCCCGCCCCCGGAACTCCCGGCACGCCGCCTGCGCCGGGCCAGCCCTACGCCGCTCCTGTGGCCCCGGGCGACCCGCCGCCCGCACCTCCGCCCGTCGGCGCGCCACCGGTGCCCGAGGTTGCGAACCCTCAGTACGGGCAGGGTTCGAGCCCAGGTCCGCTCGGCTTCCTTCGCGATGCGTGGCGTCAGGCCCAGGACCCGTACGGGTTCGCCGCACTGCCGCCCGGCCAGGCACCGGTCGGGGCGCCGCCACCGCCCGGCGCGGGTCCCGCGCCGCAGCTACCGCCGGGATACACCTCGTTGAACGCCCCCGAGTCCAACGGCCCGCCGGTGGCACCGCCCGCCGAAGGCGGTCCACCGCTGCCGCCCGGGTACTACCCGTTGGACGGCCCACCGCCGCCCGGGTACTACGACACTGCCCCGCCGGGTCCGGCGGTTCCCCCGGAGGGCCCGATTCCACCGACGCCGTGATCAGGTGTTCGTCGCGCCCTAGCTGAGGGCGGGAATCACCTGCTGCTCGAACATCTCGATACCCGAGCGGTCGTACGCGGCTTCCGGGAAGTAGAGGATGGCGTACTCGCAGCCCAGCTGCCGCATCTTGTCCAACTTCTCGATGACTTGTTCGGGTGTGCCACTTGCTGCTTCGGGAGCGGACACGGAGTTCAGCATCGCGTCGACCGCCGCCTCGTCGGCCTTGGCGACCTGTCGTGCGCGCAGCCTCGCCACGCGTTCCTTGACGTCGGACTCCGAATCGCCGATCACCGCGTTGAAGTTGGCCGAACGAACGATCGCGTTGTAGTCGGTGCCGACCTCACCGCAGTGGTCGGCCAGCACCTGTGACTTGTGAGTGAAACCCCCTGGCTCAGAAGTGAAGTTGGTGTACTGGGCGTATTTCGCCGCGATGCGCAGCGTCACCTTCTCCCCACCGCCGGCGATCCATAGAGGAATCCCGTTCTCCTGCAGGGGTTTCGGCTGCACAATCGCCCCGGCGACCTGGTAGTACTTGCCGTCGAAACTCACCTTCCCGTCGCGCCATGCGTCACGCATGATCTGCACACCCTCGTCGAGGCGCCCCAGCCGCACCCCAGCCGACGGGAATCCGTAACCGTAGGCACGCCATTCGTGTTCGTACCATCCGCCACCGATGCCCATTTGGATGCGACCGCCGGAGATGATGTCGGCGGTGGCGGCGACCTTGGCCAGATAGACCGGGTTGCGGTAGCTCATCGCCGTGCACATCTGGCCGAGCTTGATGCGCGACGTCGTCGCGGCGTAGGCAGCCATCAAGGTCCACGCCTCGTGGGTGGCCTCCGTGGTGGGCACCGGCACGGTGTGGAAGTGGTCGTAGACCCACAGCGAGTCCCACGCGTCGCTGTCGTCGGCATACGCGGCGAGGTCGCGCATCACCGCCCACTGCTCTGCGGGAGGAATGTCGATTAGGTCGAGCCGCCAGCCCTGCGGGATGAACAGTCCGAAGCGCATGGCACCCGACTCTAGGCCTACCGGGCCTCCGGCGTCAGCAGGCGTCGGTTCACGGCGTGCGGACCTCAGGACGCGACGCCGTTACCGCATTGCCGCCGCGGCGCGGAAGGTATCAGTTAGCTCAACTCACCATGAGTCCCGTACTGGGCGTTAGCCTCTCGCGCCGGAGAAGTCCAGGTGCGCCGCCGACCGCAGAGGCAATCGAGAAGCTCGACACGCTTCGCTGACCGGCGTTTTCTGTTGTATGGTGTGGCTCACACCAAGCAGTTCGTGTGATCTGAGGCACAGGAAAGAGGAGGCGGTCGTGGGTCGTGACCCGATAGACGGGTTCAGGGCGCATCCCGTGCGTCCCGGCGGCGCGGTGCACGTTCGGTGGTTCACTGTCCTGCTGCTGGCGGTCATCGCGATCGCCGCGATAGCGGGAATCGTCAGCACGGCGGCGATGGGCCAGACTCCCGTCGCGATCGCCATCGGCATAGTCACGATGGCGTTCTTCTCCCGGATCGGCGCCTGAGGCTCGATCCCCGAATTCTGTCGGCGTCCGGCGTTAGCCTGACGTCATGGCCTTGTCGAAAGACGAACGCGAACAATTCCTGGCCGAACCGCACGTCGCCGCCTTGTCGGTCGGCGCGGGTGACAAGCGTGGCCCGCTGACCGTTCCTGTCTGGTATCAGTACTCGCCCGGCGGTGAGCCGTGGGTGCTCACCGGCGACGGCTCTCGCAAACATCGACTCATCGAGAGCCAGGGCGAGTTCACGCTGATGGTCCAGCGCCTCGAGCCGACGGTTCGGTACGTGGCGGTCGACGGCCCGGTCAGCCGCATCGAGCCCGGCACCGACGAGCGACTCGTCGAGGTCACCAAACGCTATCTGCCGCCCGAAAAGGTCGATGCGTACCTCGAATACGCCCGCCGCGAGCACGGCGCCAGCGTGGTGGTTTTCATGAAGCCGCAGCACTGGTTGTCGGCTGACCTCGGGGCGTTCTAGCGCGGCTCGAACAGCGCGGCGACGGCGGGCAGGCTCACCTTCAGCGCCGGGTTGCGCGGCAGTTCGTCGACGACCGTGAACGCCACCGGCACGTTGTACACGGGCAGCGAGCGCCGCACCAGGTCGGCAAGTTCGTCGTCGGAGGGCACCGGCAGTCCCGGCGACAACTCGACGGCTGCGACCGGCACCTCGCCCAGGCGCGCGTCGCGCACGCCGACCACGCAGGCGTCGCGGACGGCGGGATGTGAGATCAGCACGCGCCGAACGGTTTCCGGCAGGACCTTGAACCCACCGCGGTTGATCGCTCCGTCGGCCCTTCCATGCAGAGTGACGAACCCGTCGTCGTCCATCGAGGCGATGTCGGTGGTGCGGATCCAGTCCGGTCCGATCGGCGCGACCTTGGCCTCCAGGAGGCCTTGCTCGCCGGCCGCAAGCTCGCCTCCGGTGTCCGGGTCGACGATGCGCAACTCGACGTCGGGCAGGGCCCTGCCGACGCTGTTGCGCTTGGCCGAACCGAAGTCGCGTTGCATCTCCGGAGACCATGCGCACAGCGATCCCGCGAATTCCGTTGCGCCGTAGGCCAGCACGATCGAGATACCGTATTTCGCCTCGAACTCGTCGCGGGTCTCGGGGTCCAGCGGGCCGGACGCGCTGATCAGGAAGTCCAGCGATGCGAGATCTTCCTTCGCCACGTCGGCGTCCAGCAGCATCCGGATGACGGCGGGCTGCACACCCGAACGGGTGATACGGTGCCGTTTCACGAGATTCACGTAGTCCTCGACGCTGAATCGCTCGAGCATCACGATCCGCCGGCCGTTGTACACACCGGCGATCAATTGACATACACCGATTCCGCCGAACTGCCAGTAGGCGAGTTCGGGCGGGGCGTCGGCCGGGGCGGTCTCGCCGCTGGTGACGCTGAACACCGTACGCTCGAGCACCGGGGTCTTGATCGACTGGCGCTTCGGCGGTCCCGTCGTGCCGCTCGTCAGAATCTGCAGTGCGACACCGGGTTCAGGCTCAGCATGGGCGCGTCGCGGGTCTCGGCGATCCAGCCCGGGCACCGCAGCGACGATCGGTTGGCGCGCCGATATCTCCACGCCCGCGCTGCCTGCCCGCTGAGCCGCGTCGATAACCGGCGCGGACCAGTCCTCACCGTCGGCGACGACGGCCGAGAGTCCGAGCGTCTCGATGTCGCGGCCGATGGCCTCGGGCGACTGGAACGAGTAGATCATCGACACCGTGCGGCCCGCGGCGAGGAAGCCGATGATCGACGCGGCGTGCGGCAACCGGTTCCTGACCACCAAACCGACCGGGGCGTCGTCGGGAACACCCGCATCCCGCAGCGCCTGCGCGATGGCACGACCGTACGCCGTCACCTCGTCACCGCTGTACCAGCGCCCCTCGAACTCGATACAGGGATTACTGCCGTAACGGGCCAGCCCGGCCGCGAACTCGTCGGTGAAGCTTTCCGGCACGGGTTTCTCCTATGTCAAGCCGCTGCCGCTTGGCAAGGCTTTTGACGATTGTTGTGGTCGGTGTGCAGGTGGCCGTAGA